>JAHITX010000122.1 GCA_018817425.1 Pseudomonadota bacterium | reverse complement strand
TCTTTTTTAATATTTATTCCCTTTGCCTGCTCGCCATAGGCAATCATGGCATCCATTGTTGCACAGGCAGGATAAACCCAGGAAGCATTTCCTATCGGGCCGTAAAGAATAAAATTTCCACCCCAGCTTATGGGCAATAAATAACTTGAAGTTCCGCATACCTCAAATTCAGGACTGGCTTTTGCCTTTTTCTTCTTCCACTGGTACAATGCATTGGCAGGTGCACAACCGCCGGGATAGCCCAGCTTGTTCTTGATTTCCCAAATGGCCTGGCTTGACCAGCTTATGCTCGGAATATCAAGTACACCGGTATCAATGAGCATATTTTCAATACCCGCTCTTTCGGCAGCTCCCAACAATTTATCCTCAAGCAGTTTAATCCTTTTCTTGGGTCTGATAGACTTTACATTAAAAGCTAAAATAACAGCAGTCTTGATTCCGCATTCCTTTATACAGGCCAGTTCTTCTTCGGTGTGGTGGTCTTCAATGGAATTATATATCAGTCTTGGCAATACCTCTGTTTTGGCAAAATGTCTGATAGCATCCATACGAACCTTTGCTATGGGTGAATCAACCAATATTGGTGAAGTTGAATTCGCTGCCACGAACTCGAGATAATTGATCAAGGCAGGTGTGGTATCGCCAATGACATCAATTATACGTGGATTTCCCGTAATTGATGACATCTCTGCTTCTTTATCTAACAGATCTTTGGCTTTTTGTTTATCAAATATACCCTTATCCGAGTCACTTACTATGCGATGTCCCTGGTAAAAAATGCTGCCCATAAGAACAGTTGGATTTTCACCCGGCTGACCGCCTATTGTTACATCACCTATCGTATAGGTTTTTTGTTCCTGAGTAAATGCTAACACTTCTTTATCACTCCTATAATAAAAGATAACTACTCATAGTGAACCTGAATAGTTACAATAAAAATTGCCTATGCCATTGGAACAATATCTTCCGCTTGTTCCTCTAACCATTCCTTTGTTTCATTCTCATCGCCTTTCATCAGCTCTTTAAGCTGTGCATCGGTATCGCCTGTTTTCTCTATCTCCACAAGCCAGCCTTTTCCATAAGGATCTTTCATTATCAACGCCGGATCTCCAGCGGATATTTCCGGATTGACGGCAGTAACCGTACCTGAAACAGGGGTAATAATTTCACGAACGGCTTTACTTGTCTCAACTGTTCCGATCGAATCGCCTTTATTTACAGAAACTCCTGCATCGCATGTCATTTTTATGGTTACCAGTTTCTTTGCCGATCTTACGATTATATCGCTTAAACCGGCGCGTATCTTTCCATTCTCTTCCTTTACCCAAAGCAATTCAAGTGAATATAAAACATCTTCCGGAAATACTAGTTCATAACCCCATAGGTTTTCCATATATCAATACCTCTTCATGTAGACTTTTTTAAAAAACTGAATATCGAATATCGAAAAAGGAATTTCGAATTGTGAAGTATTTGGCGGATTTTAAACAACCCCCTTTATCCCCCTTTTTTAAGGGGGAATTTTAACGCCTTACTTTATCATTTGGTGCTGGTTACAAGCCTCAGATATTCTACATTTAATAAGGTTAAACCAGCTCAAATATTCCCCCTTAGAAAAGGGGGCAAGGGGGTTGTTAACTTATATCTTTTATCTTCCTTTAATATTCCTTATTCCTTGTTCTTTATTCGATATTCGCTTTTAGAGAGACAATTACTACCTGTTCTTCAGCATGGGTACTTCACCCGATTTTAACATCTTAACCTTGCGAATAGCTTCAATAGCGCTGATAGCTGCAGCATCAGCCCCATACTCTTCAGCCTGCTCATCTGTAAAAGCCCAGCCCCCAACAATGTAAATCAAATTATCCCGAACACCTACATCAATAAGTGCTTTATTTACATTCCCACAATAAGCTTTCACAGGAGATAAAATAGCTGAAGCGCCTACTACAGTTGCATTATGTTTTTTTGCGGCTTCCGCAAAGTCCTTGGCAGATTTGTTCTCACCAATATCAACTACATTATATCCATTAGCGGTAAATACGGCTCCAACTATGCGCTTTCCGATAAAATGCACATCTCCTTCAACCGTTCCGATTATCATCGTCTCTCCCATGGGCTCGCCGCCTGCCTCAATCAAAGGACGCAGTTTGTCGGTAGCATCATTTAACATGTCACCAGCAATTATAAGGTCGCTCATGAACCGCTTGCCTGTATCAAATCCCTCGCCTATGATGTTTAAACCGGGATTCATACCTTCTATGATCATATCAAGTGGGCTAATATCCATTTTAAGCCCTTCGTCAATCAACTCAAACAATAAGTCGTCATCAAGATCCATGACGGCTTCTTTCATCTTTACCAACATTTCTGCTTTATTTGACATAGTACTCACCTTCCTTTGTTATCATTCTTACATCTTGGCAAATTTTCTAGCTGCTTCTATACTGGCGTCCATATGTTCCGGGGTTGTATAATAATCAATAGCACCCAAACCTATCGTACATCTGTTGTTGGGTATTTTTTTGGCGGCATCACATCTTCCTTTTATCTCTTCTTCTATTTTAGACATAGGTCCGCTCACAAGTAATTTATCTGAAGGAGCATAGCATCCGTACATGTTATGTTCTTGTACAAAATCATTTACTATGTTGTATCTGTTAATATCTCCTGTGCACATAATCCCATCGAAGCTGTCATCTCCCAAGGCACCGGCTTTAAGTAATTCATCCAGCCAATCGGTTGCTCCATCGAAGGCCCAGGCGTGTACAATGGGCTTTTTTACCGCTGCTTTTACAGCCTTGCCAATCCTTGCATACTCTCCGGCTATCCACTCTACACCTTTAATGGGATACATTCCGACTAGAGAACACATATAGCTGTAATCTACTTTTCCCAAATTACTTACTGCTATGCCAAGTTTTATCAGCCAGTCGGAGGCCCTATTTGATAGTTTCTTGCAAAATTCAGGATTCTTGCGAAGATGCTTTAAATATTGATTGTAACCTACCATATGCGAGCAGGCAAAACCGTCCGGTCCTTCACAAAATGATCCTTCAATAGGTATTTTGTCGCTCAAACCATATTTATCAAATATTCTTCTTGATTCCTGGCAAAACCAGAGGTATTGGGCAAACATGCCGTGTTTTGTGGGATCGGGAGCCTCAAGCCCTTCAAGATCTTCAATAGTTTTTATAAGCGGATCTCCATCATGCACCGGATTGCCGTTTTCAATAAACATCGAATTCCAGCCAAATAAATTTTCGCCATAAGAAATTGGTGCACAAAACATTGTGTCCAACTTAT
The DNA here is from genome assembly GCA_018817425.1 of Pseudomonadota bacterium. Taxonomy (NCBI): domain Bacteria; kingdom Pseudomonadati; phylum Pseudomonadota; species Pseudomonadota bacterium. The sequence continues at coordinate 9,648 of JAHITX010000122.1, read as the reverse complement.
AGCGGGCAGTTGTTGCCAGATGAGATTTAACCAGCAATTTGGGATAAAAGTAAGCATCAATGGCTTTAACGGCATCGGCAAACCCGTCCAAGGTACGCAGGGCATAGGTTGGGAAAAAAAACGGCTCCACAAGCAGACGATCTCTTTCCTTGCCTTCCATAGTAGCCTTAAAACGTTCCATCGGAGTCATTTCTTCTTCTTTGATATTTTTATGAATCTTCTCACAGTAACGTTCTATCTCTCTTTCCTCTTCAGGTCCCCAACTTAAACTGGCATTCAGTTCATCAAGTGATTTTCCGTAATAGGGCCCTGCCCCTTTCATTTCTCCTAATTTGATAGTCATGTTCTTTTGTCTCCTTATTTATAATTAATTATTTTCATCATTAAATCATGCTAAGTATTTTCTCACTCTCTTTGACGCTAGCTTGCCCGGAATTCCGGAAACACCTCCTCCGGGATGTGAGCCGGCCGCTCCTAAAAAAAGACCTTTTATGGGAGTTTCATATCCGCCCAGACCCCAGGCCGGACGCAATGGACCGGAGCGAAGAAGGGCAAAATCCACATGGGTAACACATCCGTTAAATGCCCCGGTGCGTGCACCCAAATCTACAGGAGTTTCAACCCATCTTCCGATTTCAAGCGAATCCAGATTGTCAAAATACCGGCTTGCCCTAGATATTATGGTTTTCTCAGCCTTTTCGCGCAAAGCCTGCCAACCTTCTTTCGGAAGAGCCGGAACCGCGGGTGGGTAAAGATATAAAACATCCTGATCCTCCGGCGCCTGTGAAGGATCACAGGCTGTGGGAATAGCCGCCCAGAAGTAAAGGTCGGGGGTTAATTCCCCACGGATGGAGCTTGTAAAAGACGATCGTATATCATCTGCCGTACCGATAATTAATGCCGATTTTCTAAGATCAACATGATCTTTTCGCAGTTTTTGATGTTTTGACATTTCGACCTTACCTTTGAGAGCAAGGTCAACCTTCATTGGTGCAACACCACGGGCATTTGCGGGAATATGTTCTACGCGTGCTTTTATTCGTCTGTCTAAAGCATCATCAGGCAATAGACGGCACAATGCTGTTCGGGGATCACAGGCTGCCAGTACACAATCAGCTCTTATGATACCTCCATCGGCAAGGCGAACTCCTTCTGCCCGTCCTTTTTCAACAAGAATTTCTTCTACAGATACTCCGGTCAGAACAGTTCCACCATACTTGTATAAACATCTTTTGAGAGAGTCAGATAATGACTGCATACCTCCAACCGGCCGTCCTACACCTACCTTGTGCAAAAGAGCGACAATAATATTGCCAAGACCGCTCCCGTCAGCATCTATCGGGCCTGCACCTCCGGCAATTCCCAAAAGAGCCGCAATAACAAAAGGATGATCGAAATATTCGGCAATAGCCTGATCAGCCGAACCAAGAGCAAGAGCTCCCAATTTGCCAAGCCGGCTACGATTTGATATTGATGAACGAACCGTGCTTAATATTGCTTTCAATGAAGGCCTGCGTGAATCTGTGCACATCATGGGAAGAGCTACATCAAGCAATGCCTCAAGTATATTTGCAAATTCTAGAAATGCTTTTGCATCTGCCGGAGAATATCTTTTGATTTCATCCGCCGTTTTTGCAGGATCTCGCCAAAAAGCTATAGACTCTCCGTCCGGAGCAAGATATGCATATGATGGGTCATGATCTATTGAACTAAAGCCGTGATTTTTTAAATCCAGTTCTTCTATTATACCTGATGTACGTATAAATATAGTATCCACAGCACACGGATGGATAATATGTTCAGGTGCTGACTTGATAAACGGACCGGATGAGGTCATGCCACCAACATTTTTTTGAGCCTCAACTACTACTACCTTGTATCCGGCTTTCGCAAGATAGCATGATGCCACAAGGCCGTTATGACCGGCACCTATAATCACAACATTTGTTTGCATTTCACTTTTTGTTAAAGATTGCATAGGCATATTCATGGCTGATTTCCTCATCGGGTACATTTATATTAAATATATGAACTCTTAAAACTTGCCGGAATCTGGCCTGGAAATAACTTATAACTTGCTCAGATCATCTATTATTGCCTGATATGTCTCAGAACTTATACCGGCTTGAGGCAAACTTGCTATCAGTTCCAATGACATGGAATATCCCATTTTAAGCATTGGACTGTCCGAGCATCCCGGAATATGTTTCTCCATTACTGCTTTACTTTCTTCATTTTCCATTACTTCCTTCAATGTTGATTCTCCTGAAAACTCCATGTTAACCCTCCTTGTTATTTCTTTTTTTTAAGACTCCTGCTTAGCTTAAAGCCTTTCCAAAGCATGACGGGCATGTACTTTACTATATCCCAGGTGAGCAGATCGAATACGCTCCACAACTCCTCGGGTTTCACAAAGGCCGTCATGGGCATACCGCCCATAGCCATACCCCTTACAACAAGTCGCTCATCCTGACGCTTCATTGTTTTTACCTGCATTATTGTTCCGCCGTTTCCATCTACCAGCTTCATAATTGCTTTCCCTTCCGATATTATTTTGAAACTTACTTTTGTGATACAGCATGTTCGATGGCAGTATAACCGGAAGTAGTCGACATACTGCAACCACCGAGAAGACCAAAGCCCATCGGCATTCTACTTTGTCCTATACTTCCACCGGCAGTGAAAAATGCGGCGTATAACCCTGGAATAGGCTTCGTATCCATATCCAATACTTGCATGTGCTGATTAGTCCTTAGACCGGTTCCGACCGGCCCCATGCTGCCGCCGGCTTTAAGCCCATAGAAAGGAGCGTGCTTTATCGGTATCAGGAACCGGGGAGGTGTATCAAATTCCGGATCTTCACCTGCATCACAATAACTGTTCCATTTGTCTATGGCTGCCTTGAACAAAACCTTATCTAAGCCCAATTTTTCAGCTAGCTCTTCCAATGTATTAGCTACTCTTATTGCTCCTAAGTCGATTGATTCTTTTACTGCTAATCGCCAGTCCTTAGGGGCATTCATCTCATTTCTGGTAATTATTTCGTTTGCCGGCACATCCTGTGTGAGAGGGCGTTTACAAGACAACCCTAATGGGACATCATCCTGGATCTTCCAGATATTGTCTTCGTACTTGTTATCAAAAATTACATAGGCTCTTCCCCCGGGTTGTGACGCCATCGCAGGCGGCCTTAACATGTATTGGCCTAAGTTGTTGTCCATCATCATAAATCTTTCGCACGCTTTGTTTAAGTGCAGCCAAGGGGCTCTGGACAACTGGACATCTCCGGAGTATAAAAATCTAAACCATGGGCCGCCGCTCTCCATGAGGTCTATTCCCCCCTCAAAGCAGGTGCACGAGTCAAATCCTGCTACATCGGCTCCTACTCCAATCCCCATCCTGAAACATTCACCGGTATTGCACGGCAAAGACATTGATACACTGCCAACGCCTTTATAAACTGAAGGCGCATATTGCTTAAGAAGGCTTCGATTGTGCTGCATGCCGCCGGCCGCCATAAGTACGGCTTTATTTGCTTTTACGAAAATGGTTTTTCCTTCCGAATCGGTGGCTTTTAATCCAACAATTCTGCCATTATCTTTCACCAATGTGTCTACTTGAGTATTAATTTGAAATTTGACCCCCTTTTCCTTGCACTTTTCAACAAGAAAGTTAGTAAGGTCCGTTATCGCGATATAACATAATTTCTCGTGGCCGCCTTTGGAGGTGACTGCGGGATATCCTGCTCTTTCATTCTCCCATTCAAAACCCTGATCTTCTATCCAATCAACGACTTCACCACTTTTTTGTATCATATTGCGAAACAAGTGGATGTTGCCTGTGTAACCTGTTTCAAACAGGCTGCCCATGGCAATTTCATTTACATCCCATTCTATTCCTTCTTTTTTCTGTATTCTGCTGTTGTAAGCGTAAAAGGCACCGGCGTATTGTGTTGTCCCTCCGGTAAATTTCAATTTCTCCACAAGAATCACGGAGCATCCTTCCGTAGCAGCTTTCAGCGCACCGGCAAGACCTCCTCCTCCTGATCCGACCACTACTATATCGGCCTCATGATCCCATTTTTCCGGTGGGTCCACCGGCAGGATCGGCTCCGCATCTTCAGGTTTTTCGAGTGGTTTTTCTCCTACTCTCCAATCATAATCTTTGTTCATTTTTGCCTCCTTTATTTTGAATTTATAATTTATTTGTATCCATATTCATTTTGAATCTGTGCAGTTATAAGTATCAATGCTTAAATCGTGCCAAAATATTATTACGTATATATTCAATATATTATGCACATTAACATTTAGCAGCTATCTATATTAAATAAATATAGTTATAATAAACGGAAAAAGTGTGTTATATAGCTAGTCTAATTTTTTCAGAACTTAATATAAAATATGAGGGATTTTATGGATATTGACGCAAACGAATTTTTCCGTCAGGCTACAATGAGGATTTGCGGAAGCCTGGATATCGAAACCGCCATGTGGAAGGCTCTGGAATATTTAGAACAATTTATACCATTAACCGGAATGAATCTTGTGCTCGGTGAGCCGGGTATGCCTGCTATAGAAACACTGGCTCAGGTCAGCCGCCATAAGATAGAAAAGATGAAGCGGATCATACCATTGACCCCGGAAATTGGCGCAGAGGTTGAAAGACACTGGTCAAGTCTTCAGGATGTTTTAATCATAAACCGGCCCGAGATGTTTCCGACCACTCTTAACGTAGTAACAAAACTGATCAATAGACCTGATATGGCTACCATGACTCTTCCGCTTAAAATACAGGACAAAAGATTATTTGCTCTCGTAACTTATTTAATCGGATTAGATCAATACGAAAACAAACATGCCCGACTGCTTTCGATGTTGCATGACCCTTTTGCTCTTGCTATGTCAAATGCTCTTCGTCATCAGGAGCTTTTAAAGTTAAAAGAAATGCTTGCTGATGATAACCGTTATCTTTATCAGGAGATGCGGCGTATTTCGGGCGATGAGATAATTGGTAAAAACGCGGGCCTGAAACAGGTTTTCGATACGGTCGAACAAGTTGCTCCCGTGAATATTCCTGTGCTTCTTCTTGGTGAAACAGGAGTTGGAAAAGAAGTAATCGCAAATGCGATTCATTATTCTTCTCCCAGAAAAAACCAGCCTTTTATTAAGGTTAATTGTGGCGCCATACCTGACACATTGATTGACTCCGAGCTTTTCGGCCATGAAAAAGGCGCTTTTACCGGAGCGTTAGCCCAAAAACGCGGCAGGTTTGAACGTGCTGACAAAGGAACTATACTTTTAGATGAAATAGGTGAACTGCCACTTGAAGCACAGGTAAGACTTTTACGTGTATTACAGGATAAACAGATAGAACGTGTTGGAGGTACCACGCCAATACCAATAAATGTCAGAATTATTGCCGCCACAAACAGAGATCTTAAAAATATGGTTATTTCAAAGCTGTTCAGGGAAGATCTCTGGTTCAGGCTAAACGTTTACCCCATCAAGATCCCGCCATTAAGGGAAAGAATAAAAGATATTCCGGATCTTATTTATTATTTTATTAACAGAAAATCTGTTGAACGAAATCTGTCTCATCCTCCTACAATTGATCCGGCAGTTATTGAACAACTAAAATCTTATAGCTGGCCCGGCAATGTACGCGAACTTGAAAACTATGTGGAACGAATATTAATTCAACATCAGGGACAAAATATTTCGGGTCCAATGATTTTTGAAGATGCTTTATCCCAGCAATTTGAATCTGAACCACCTAAAACTAAAACACAGGAGCACACAACTTCAGCAATAAATGATATTTCTTTGCATATTAAAGAGATAATGAAAATTGTTTTCCCGCAGTCCGATATTAACAAATTGATTTCACAGGATGTCAATACAGACAATCATGTACCGATGGGAATTGACAAGCTGATATCCTGGCATATTCAAAACGTATTAAAAAAGACCGGGGGCAAAATTAACGGTAGTGGAGGAGCCGCAGAACTTCTCGAAGTAAACCCCAGCACGCTTAGAAGTAAAATGAGAAAGATGGGTTTGTTACACAAAGAGTAAAATACTACTCAGGTTCATGGGTTTCAGGTTCAGGGTTCCAGGTTCAAGGTTCCAGGTTGAAGGTTCCAGGTTGAAGGTTCCAGGTTCAAGGTTCACAGTTTGTAGTCTTGAGCCTTCATGCCTCTTAACCCTGAACCATAAACCTTGAACTGTGAACCTTGAACCCTGAACCGCTAACCATAAACCTTGAACCGTGAACCTTGAACTGCGAACCTGAGTGCTATAAAATTCTTCCCAGATTATATCCTTCATAAATAGCTTCAAGGGCCCTTCTCGGTGATACGCAATCGCCTACCCTGTGAAGCTTCTTTACTTTTCCTTTCAATTCTTTGTAAAGCTGATCATCTGCACGGTTTCCGGCAGCAAGTACTATTGTATCCACACCCTCTATAGTTTTTGGAACTCCGGCATACACATCAAGAAATGTTAATGTATTTCCCGAAATTGCCATTAAATGCAGGTTGGTCTTAAACTCCACACCTTTTGATCTGACTCTCACATAAAACGGCATCAAATCAGCCGTTGCGGCAAGCTCCATACCTACAAACAATAAAGGAGTTATTATCTCTACCTTCTTGCCCTTGTCAGCCAGGTACTCAGCCACACTGCAACAAGGCCAGTGAGACTCACCGCCATCTACTACAACAACGTTTTCACCAATATCGGCTTTTTCAAGCAATACATCCCATACACTAAACACATTGTCCTGATCTGCACCCGGTATGGGCGGTTTAAAAGGCTTTGAACCTGTTGCAATAACAACTGCATCAGGATTTTCTTTTGCTACCAGCTCTGGTGTTACGGCAACTCCTGTATTAACTTTAACACCTAGTATTTCCATCTGCTTTACAAGATACCTGGTAATTCCGGCAAATTCAGCCCTGCTTTGTACTTTTGCGGCTATGTTCACCTGACCGCCCAGTTCATTCTCCATTTCATAAAGTACTACATCATGGCCCCTTAACTTTGCCACACGGGCAGTCTCCATACCGGCAGGACCTCCGCCAACAATAAGTATCTTGTTTTTGGCAGTCACAGGCTCAAGCTTTCCTATCTTTAATTCAAGACCAACTGTTGCATTCTGGAGACAGGTTAGCGCCTTTCCTTTAAAAGCACGGCCTATGCAACCCTGATCACAGGCTATACATGAACGGATTTCTTCTATTCTTCCCTCCCTGGCTTTATTTGGAAGCTCGGGATCGGCTATAAGAGCCCGAACCATACCCACCATATCACCCTGACCATTGGCCAGAATCTTTTCTCCCTGAACCGGATCATTGATCCTGAAATCGTTTAATACCGGAAGATCTACTACCTCTTTAAATCCTACTGAATGCGGAGTATAAAACCCCAACGGTACCTGCATGCCCATGCCAAGACCGTATATACCTTCATAAAACGGGCCGCCTACATGAATAAAATCGATCTTTCCGGTTGCCTCAAGCTTTTGGGCTATCTCCTTATAATCATCTATGCTGTTTCCACCCGGCACAAAATCATCACCTGAAAGCCTGAATCCCAAAACAAGATCATCACCTATAGCATCGTGAATCGCATCAACTAATTCCATGGGAAACCTGAGTCTGTTATCAAGGCTTCCGCCATATTCATCCGTTCTAAAGTTTGTGATAGGAGACATAAACTGCTGGGGCAGATAGCCCGATCCGCCGTGTATTTCCACACCGTCCAGACCGGCTTCTTTGACAAACCGGGCCGCTCTTTCAAATGCCTTTACTACTTCCCGTATATCTTCTGTTTCCATTTCTTTGGGAACATCACGAAACATGGCCCCGGATGGAACAGCAGACGCCGACCAGGCAGGAAGACGGCTTAACTCAGGATCAGATTCTCTTCCTGTATGACAAAGCTGAACCAGCGCAACAGCTCCTTCATTGTGCAATGCATCGGCAAGCATTTTTAACATGGGAATAACTCTTTCATCATGAATTTCCTGAATACCCGCCAAATCCCTGGCATTTTGCATTACGGTCATCATCCCGGCAATTATCAACCCGGCTCCACCTTGGGCTCTTGCTCTCAAGTACTCAATATACCTGTCGTCCATGATGTAATTCTGATCAGCCATCATCGTCCCGTGGGGTCCGAAATAGATCCTGTTTTTTACAGTCTTTGTGCCGATTTTAATCGGAGTAAATAAATAGTTGAATTGGTCACTCATAGCTAAAGTCCTTTCTTTTGCAGTTCAAAAAGCTGAAACAGGGATTTTTTTCTTTTAAATATATTTGCTCATCATTATTATTCACCTTTCATTAAATGCTTAAATCGTGCCAAAATTTTATTATATATAATTACAATATGATACATTTATAACCCGAAAGTATATCTTTTAATATAAATAATAATATTTTTATTTAAACAATGTATATGATATATAATATCTAATCTCTAACTAACTGTTTAAACAAGCAAACAAAAATCCAGAGGATTTATGGATATAGATGCAAACGAATTTTTTCGGCAGGCAACAATGAGAATTTGCGGCAGTCTTGATATTGACACAGCACTGTGGAAGGCTTTTGAATATATGGAAAACTTTATGCCGCTTACAGGCATGAGCCTTGTTCTTGGCCAGCCGGGTATGCCAGCAATTGAAACACTTGCCCAGGTCAGCCGTCATAATATTGCAAAAGTAGAAAGGAACATACCTTTGCCTGCTGAAATGCGATCCGAGATAGAAACCTATTGGGCAAGTCTTGATGATGTTTTGATAATAAACCAGCCGATATCTTTTCCGGCCACCAGCAAGATGAAAGTGTTTCTTGAAAGACCAGATATGTCCACGATGACAATGCGCTTAAAAATTTCTGATAAAAGGCTGTTTGCTCTGGTAACTTATTTAATCGGAGCAGACCATTACGAAAACGAACATGCACACCTTTTATCCATGCTGCATGACCCTTTTGCGATTGCCATGTCAAATGCTCTTCGGCATCAGGAGCTTTTAAAGCTAAAAGAAATGCTAGTAGATGACAATCGTTATCTTCATAAGGAGATGCTTCGTATTTCAGGCGATGAGATAATAGGTAAAAGCGCTGGGCTGAAAGCCGTTTTCGATATGGTAAGACAAGTTGCTCCTGAAAATATTCCTGTTCTTTTACTCGGCGAAACAGGAGTAGGAAAAGAAGTTATTGCAAATGCCATCCATTATTCTTCCCACAGGAAAAATCAGCCTTTTATCAAAATAAATTGCGGCGCTATTCCGGATAGCCTGATTGACTCAGAGCTTTTCGGACATGAAAAAGGTGCTTTTACAGGAGCTTTATTTCAGAAGCGCGGCAGGTTTGAGAGAGCGCATAAAGGTACAATACTGCTTGATGAAATCGGAGAACTTCCGCTTGAGGCTCAAACAAGGCTTCTTCGTGTTTTGCAGGATAAGCAAATAGAACGGGTTGGCGGCACCGCATCCGTACCTGTAGATGTAAGAATTATAGCTGCTACAAACAGAGATTTAAAAAATATGGTTGTTACAAAGCAATTCAGGGAAGATCTCTGGTTCAGGTTAAATGTTTATCCGATAAAAATACCTCCTTTGCGTGAAAGAAGAAATGAT
>JAHITX010000121.1 GCA_018817425.1 Pseudomonadota bacterium | reverse complement strand
TCGTTTTTTAGTCCACCATCAAACATTGCAAAAATTGTTGATACTGATAGAGGAGTAATCCATTGGATATTGAACATAATAGCTAAGATAGGTTTTGGCAAGGGAGCAGTTACTACCTTGATTCTAACAATCATTATTACCATATTTGCCACTATAGCGGCTTCCAAGGTGGAGATTGGCGATGTTCATCCCGGCAGCCCCATTCTTTGGGAAGATTCAAATTACAATATTGCCATTGACAGCATAAATAAGAGTTTTCCAGGCACTGATGAGTTGTATATACTTGTTGAAGGGGACGGACCAAGAGCAGTAGAAAGTCCCGGGTTTTTAAGGGTTCTAAACTCATTTCAGCGCCATATGGAAAAAAGTTCATTCGCGAGCCGCACTCAGTCTGTTTCCGATCTCGTACCTTCAGTTTATAAAACCATCTATGGAGGACACCCTAAATGGGAAACAATTCCCCTGGAAAAAGCACAAGCTGCCCAGATCTTTTATCGGTTGGGGTCCAGCTCTGCGCCGGGAGATTATGATCTTTATTATTCCAGGGATGAGAGCGTTGCCAATGTAGTCATCTGGTATAAGGATCACATGGGTAATACCTTGCGGGAAGCTATTGCCGCAGTTCAAGAATTTATTGAGAATAATAAAGAGATGCTGGCTAAAGAAAAGTGTTCCTTACAGCTTGCTTCCGGAACCTTGGGGATGCAGGCAGCCACAAATGAAGCAGTATCAGATTCTCAGTTATTAAACCTGATATTGGTTCTTGGATCAGTATTCTTATTATGTGCAATTACCTATCGTTCCGTAGTAGCAGCAGTATTTCTTATGATCCCTTTAAATCTCGCTAATATTATCACATTAAGTGTAATGCATGAACTTAATATCGGGCTTAATATTAACACACTGCCAATTGTATCCGTGGGAGTTGGAGTTGGAATAGATTATGGTATATATTTACTATCCCGTTTCTGCGAGGAATTTCAAATAAACGGCGGATATTCTTTTGCTGTTGCAAATCGTGCCATAAGCACTACCGGCAAAGCAATATTTTTTACGGCTACCACGATGGTGATCGGAGTACTATTCTGGTACTTTTTTTCCAGTATGAAATTTCAGGCTGAAATGGGGCTTCTTTTGGCCATCATAATGCTTCTAAACATGATTGGAGCGTTGGTTATTCTTCCTATGCTGTTGTATATTTTTAAGCCTAAATTTTTGGGGAAATCAAAGGTCGTGGCTTAATATCTTTAACGTCAAAAAAGGGGGGTAAGAATGATTTCAATGAAAGTTTCTCGGCTTGGTATGAAAGTGGTGGTTTCTTTTTCTCATTTTAAACAGCGAAGGAGGTTACTATGAAAGCTGAATTAAGGCTAACAATAAAATGGCTGTTGGTTGTTACCATTTTATTCCTGAGTGTTATGGAGGTGAAGGCTGAAGTTATGCTAAGCGACACGCTCTCGGTAACCGGTTATCTAAGGCAGGAACTGGCAGTCCATACAGGTAAAATAAATCCTAACAACAAGTTATTAAATCAGAAGGATAACAATTCGCTAAATCTTTCTCGAACATTCTTTCAGACAGAGTGGACTTATCTTCCTAACGATATTTTCAAGCTCTATTCTAAGGTAAAGCTGATTTCCGATCAGACCCAAGCAATAGATGATGATCTTCTCGACTACAATGCTTTTCCTTTGGGCACACCAAGGTATGGAACTTATTTGAGGGCTACCAACGATAATGAATTCAATGCAGAGATGTCGGAATTATACGCTGATGTAAGCTTGGGGAACCTTTGGCTTCGGTTGGGCAAACAGCAGATTGTTTGGGGTGAAATGATCTCAGCGCGAATCTTAGATGTTATTAATCCTCTCGATTGGAGTTGGCACTTCCAGTTCGAGCCGGAGGAGTTTGAAAACATCAGAGTGCCGCAATGGGCAGCACGGGCCAGGTATGATTTTGCCCAAGGGACGGGAGCATTGCAATGGATTGGAGATGTTTACTGTGAAGGGTTTCTGAACCCGGGCGATATCTCACCAACAATCTACCCCGCTCCAGGTTCTCCCTTCAATCTTAAACCCGAAACTCCGTCGGTGTTCACGGTCCGGGAAGAAGACCGAAGAGGTAATACGGAATACGGTATTCGTATCGGAGGCAGAGTAGGGCAATTTGCAGGCACCTTAAATTATTTATCCTTATACAGCGATTCTGGTTTTCTGGAAAGGACCGGTGGTGGACCTGCGCCACCCTTTATAGTCACTACCAAGTATCCGAAAACGGAGCTGTACGGAGCTTCCCTTAACTACTCATTTCCTTCTCCGATAGATACTACTGTGACCTATGAGGGAGTTTACAGTCCTGATGAGCCTTATTATGATGCTGCATCACCGGTTACTGTTCCTTGTATCAGATATAATAAAACCCTGAAACATGCTATCAGGTTTGACCGTAAAACTTTTATTTTACCTTCTCCTATAAGCGCTATGATGATCCAATTTCAGTACAGTCAGACGCTTATATCGAATAATGATAAGATTAAATCGACTCCTTCCGCCTTTAGTAAAAATAATAATATTGACAGTAGTCAGAATGTTATCGCGCTTATTCTGAGCCAGGATTTATGGCATAATGACGTTAAGCTTTCATTGACGGCGCTTTATGACTTAGACGGGTGCAGTATGTTTCGTCCTGGTTTTAAGTATATATATGGTAATCACTGGATTTTTGATATTTACGGAGTGATCCTG
>JAHITX010000120.1 GCA_018817425.1 Pseudomonadota bacterium | reverse complement strand
TTTGCCTAGTACGGTTTACGTAGGTCATGGCACGACTCTTGGAACCAATGCTGTTATAAACCGTACATTCGGAAAAGTAGGTCTTTTAACCACAGCCGGGCATGAAGATATTTCCATCATTATGAGAGCCGGTGCAAAAACAGACGGTTTGAGTGAAGATGAAGTCAAGCATCAGGCTGTATGCCGCAAACCTGAACCGCTTGTACCAAGGCCATTGATTAAAGGTATAGTTGAACGTATGGATTGCTTCGGCAAAGCCGTAATTCCCCTTGATATGAAGCAGGCAAAACAGGCCATTGATGAACTTGCAGCAGAGGGATGTGAGGCTATAGCTATATGTCTGTTATGGTCTTTTACAAACGCTGAACATGAAATTGCATTAAAAAAGCTGGTAGAGGAGAATTATCCGGATATTTATTTAGCGGTATCTCATGAAATCTCTCCCAAACTCAGAGAATATGCCCGTACGATGACTGTTATTATTGATGCCTGTATAGGAAAGCTTACTCGTGAATACATTGATTCACTAAATCAGGAGCTGAAGAATTCCGGTCTCAAACAGGATATTTCAATTATGCATGCTTACGGCGGTGTTACCAGTTGGGAAACCGCAAGACCTGTTTCCACGATTGAGTCAGGGCCTGTAGGCGGTGTTGTCGGAAGCAAGTATTTGGGCAGTATTCTTGGGGAAAAAAACATAATCACAACAGATGTCGGCGGCACGAGTTTTGACGTAAGCGTTCTGGCAGACGGTGAATGGTCTTTCAAGAAAGAGCCTATCATGATGCGCTTTCGTGTTACCATCCCGATTATCAATATCACATGTATCGGAGCGGCAGGCGGAACAATCTCAAGGATCGATCCTGTTACAGGTGCCCTTAAAGTTGGGCCCGACTCCGCGGGTTCCACCCCCGGCCCGGTTTGTTATGAGCGCGGAGGAGAAGAGCCCACGGTAACAGATGTTGATGTCGTCCTTGGCTATCTTAATCCAGGTTATTTCTTCGGCGGCAAGCTTACCATAAATAAAGATAAAGCTTACAAAGCTATCAAAGAGAAAATAGCTGATCCTCTTTGCATGGATGTGGTTCAGGCAGCAGCCGGTATATATGATATTATCAATTCATTTATGGCAGACAACTTAAGGCAGTCAGTAATTGACAAAGGCCATGATCCGAGAGATTTCGTACTTCTTTCATATGGTGGTAACGGTCCCATGCACTGTGCATCTTTTTCCAAAGATCTCGGGGCTAAAAAGGTTATAATTCCTCCTCAGTCTTCGGTATTTTCGGCATTCGGCATTGCCTGTTCTGATGTAATTCATGTTTATACCCAGACAGATGTTAATATTATGCCTGCAGATCCAACACATCTTAATGCTGTTTTTGAAGAAATGGAAAAGCATGCGATAGCAGATATGGCTCTTGAAGGCATAGCAGCAGCAGATGTTGAGCTTCACCGTGAGCTGGATTTAAGATATAACAGACAGGTCCATGAAGTTAATATTCCGGCTCCGACCAAAAAGCTTAATGCCGAGGATGTCCGGCAGATTATGAACGATTGGGAAGGCAGATACGAGCAAATCTACGGCAAGGGTTCCGGGTTCCGTGAAGCGGGAATGCAGGTTGTAACCTTCAGGTTGAATGCTGTAAGCAAACTTCTTAAACCTTCCCTTGAAAAGGCTTCCTATGAGCCTATTGCCGATTCTTCACCGGCTATCAAAGGGACCAGGCCCGCCTTTTTCAGGAAATATAATGATTATGTAGAAACCAATATCTTTGATTCCAGGAAGCTGAAATACGGTAACAAGATAGAAGGCCCGGCCATTATTGAAACACCGAGTACCACCATGGTTATCCTCCCCGATCAATTAGCGGAGGTTGATGCGTACATGAACGTGGTTATCGTAAAACTTTAATTTTTGACCGTAGAGGAGGAATAAATATATGAGTACAGATAGTTGTGATTTCAAAATAGATCCCATCACCTATGAGGTTGTCAAGCACAGTATATGGCAGACCTTGTGGGAGGGACGTTCCACTATGGAGAAAGTTTCCGGCTCGGTGGTTGTAACTGAGGCTAAAGAGGTTCTTTTCAGTCTGCATCAACCAAACGGAGAAACCATAGTAAGCTCAGCCGGTTTGTTGCTGCATATAAGCGGTGTTGAAAAACAAATTGGAAAAGTTATAGAATGGTATACCGAGAATCCCGGCATAAATGATGGCGATGTTTTCATGTTTAATGATCCGTACATCGGTGGGATTCATGCTCCTGACCAGACCTGCTTTTGTCCTGTGTATTACCAAGGCGAGATGATAGGCTGGCTTTCAGCACTGTTTCATACCGGTGAAGTAGGAGCTATAGAGCCCGGCGGAATGTGTCCGAGTGCAACTGAAATATTTCATGAAGGAATCAGGATTCCGGGTTTGAAACTCATGGATAAAGGTGTTGAGCGCAAAGACACATATATGCTTCTTCAAAGAGCAGTCCGCGATCCTGGAGGAATAACACTTGACTGTCGTGCACGAGTGGCAGGATTAAACGTAGGCAAAGATAGAGTATTAAAATTATTTAGCAAATATGGCAAAGAAGACATGCAGTCCATATTTTTGCAGATGATAAATGATACAAGAGCATATGCCAAGGCCAAACTTAAAGAACTTCCCGATGGCGTCTGGCGTGATGTAACCTATATAGATCATGACGGCAAAAACTACAATCTGGCTAAAATAGTTACAACACTGACCAAAAAGGGTGACAGACTTACTGTTGATTTTACCGGTTCCGATCCCCAGAGACCAGGGCCAACCAACATGGTCTATGAATCAGTAGTAGGTGTTGTTTATACAATTTTATGCACCCGGTTGTTTTATGTGGAGCAGTGGAACAGAGGAGTTTTAGACGTTGTAGATATTATAGCTCCTGAAGGTTGTATAGAAAATGCAAACTGGCCTGCACCTGTCAGCATGTCGGCTTTCCATGTTTTACAGCTTTGCGCTATATTAAATACTTTGGTTTCCAGAATGATGGTAGGTGTTCCTGAGTATTATGGTGATCAAAATGCCTGTTCACCGCCTAATTCAGCGGTTATAGCCTGGGGCGGTCCCAATCAGTACGGCCTTATTATGGGGACTGTCTTTTTTGATATATTAAGCGGTGGTCAGGGCGCCGGTTCCGGTTTTGACGGTGTTGATTCGGGTTGTTTTCCAGTAACACCGGAAGTTATAGCTGGAGATGTTGAGATGTATGAATCAATCATGCCTTTTATTTATCTTGTAAAACGTCAGGCCATAAATTCAGCCGGCGCTGGTAAATATCGCGGTGGTACAGGTATGGAAGTTATTTATAAGGTTCATAATACTCCCGGAGTTCAGGTTCTTATTCTTGGCTGGAACAAGGAAACAACAGGCGGCCCCGGACTTTGGGGAGGCCATCAGCCAGCTCCTTATAAAAATTACGTTGCCAATAACACCACAAGTGACGCATATCTGGCAAGTGGCAAGGCTATTACTTGTATTGAAGATATTAAAGCAACCGGAGGTGATCAAAAAGAATGGCCTACCATGGTTTCCGCAACACCTGCTTTCCAGGGTGATATTTACTATCTGTACGGAGTAGGCGCAGGTGGGTATGGAGATCCTTTAGATCGTGAACCTGAAAGAGTTTTAGCCGATATTATAAATCTGATAATTACTCCTGAATATGCAATAGATATATATGGTGTAATAATTGAAGGCAAAAATGAAGGTATAAACATAGAAGCAACGGAAAAACAAAGAGAACTTCTCAAGGCAAAAAGAAGAGAACGTGCTGCGACAACATGTAAAGCTCCTGCGTTGAACTGTGCTCCGATTGAAGAAGGTATCATAAGAATTCATGAAAACCTGCAAGTAACCAAAGACAAGAAGATCCAGTGCTTGAAATGCGGCCATGTATTCTGTGGAAATGATCAGAATTACAAAGATCATGCATTAAAAGCCGAGATCAAAGGAAGTGAAATCGGAGCAAATTATCTCCAGACTGACAGATTTCTTGTTTATCATGAGTTTTATTGCCCAAGTTGTACTACATTGTTATGCCAGGATGCTCTTCCTCCGGGCACTGCTCCTGTTTGGGATATACAGGTTGGTGCTTGATATTCTGGAATCTGTTAATGTTAAAAAGCAGAAAATAAGGAGGAGATGAGATGGAATTAAAAGACGTCATGGCTGTAGACAGTATGTGCAGGGCATTTTATGCCGATCCAGAGATAGCCAAGCCGATGTTTGAAATAACTGAAGTTAAGCAAATGGTAAAGGGTACCTTTGCCGGAGTGGCTAAAAGATTGGGATTAAAACCCGGCGAAGAATGGAAAGTTCTCGGTATGATGGGCCCCGGTTCGGTTGAAGGTGTTGTTGAAGAAATGGATAAGATCGGGGTGCAGTACATTTTTATGGAATGTGCCAAGAACTGGTCGAGGCGCGATCATACATTCTGGGTAAACTGGTCTGTTGAAACAATAAAGAATTTTGTCGATAAATCAAAAGGCCGGATAATAGGTGGTGCAAGCTGGAACCCTTTCAGAATAAAAGAAAGTCTGGAAGAAATAGATCAGGCTTATGAAGCCTATGGCTGCAAGTTTGTATTTGCTCATCCTATCAGCTACGGAATCAGGCCGGATGATAAAAAAATGTATCCTCTATACAGTAAATGTCTTGATATGGGAATACCCGTTTCTTTTCAGGTAGGACATTCAGCCGAGGCATTGCCGAGTGAGCCAGGACATCCCATGTATGCTGATGAAATCGCCATGGATTTTCCGGATCTTACTATTGTGCTTACTCACACCGGATTCCCATGGATCAGTGAATGGATATCCATGCTCTGGCGACACAATAATGTTTACGGAAACATAGGGGCATACTATCCTTCCGATCTTCATCCCGACATAATAAAGTTTATGGCCGGAAGAGGGCAGGATAAGGTTATGTGGGCTACTAACGGATTTGGCCTTACAAGATGCAAGAAGGAATTTGTAGAGCTTGATTTAAAAGATGAGATAAAGAAAAAGGTATTAAGGGATAACGCTATGAGAGTTTATAAACTTGAATAGTGGAAAATAGAATTATCTTTTAATCCGGCGGGTTTTGTCCGGATTAGATATATACAATCGATATGTTAGACATATACCTCTGGTCATTCCAGGGGTATATGCTTGATTGGGTGAGTATTTGTATAAATTGTAGTAAAATAAAGAAAAATTGGTTGCGTAAAAAAATAACATATGATAATTGCCTTGGTCAAAATGGTTTGATATCGACAAGACAAGGAGATTTTAGAAATGATTGATTATGATAAAGAGTTGGCGGAATTGGAGGATATGCCTGCAGATGAACTCCGGCAACTACAGATGACAAAACTTAAAAAACAAATAAAATACATTTATGATAATTCTCCGGATTTTTACCAAAAGAAATTTGATGAAATTGGAGTAAAACCCGAAGATATTAAAACATGGGATGATTTCAGAAACCTTAATCTTTATTTTGCAAAAACTGATGACAGAGAAACACAAACAGCATCTTCTGAAAAATATGGGCATCCTTTTGGAACAAATCTTTGTGCTCCCATAGACAAAATAATTCACCTGGGTTCAACCACAGGAACTACCGGTGAGCCGACTTTTCCCTATTTGTTTACAAAAGAAGATTATGAAATACATCATCATATGGCAGGGCGTCATTTCTGGAAAATGGGTTTACGTCCCGGAGAAAGAGTCCTTTATGCAGCAGGTGCTGCGAATCTTGCAGGTCTGAGAATATATGAACATGCATTAAGATGGTATGGATGCTTGCCTATTCCGATAGGTGCTGAGGCAGGGACGGAAAAAATTCTTAGAATGTTAGATGTAACTAAGCCTACGACATTACTTGCTACAGGACCTCTTATTGAATATCTTATAGAAGCCACACCGAAAATATTAAAAAAAGATGTAAGTCAATTAGGCTTAACAAGACTGATAAGTTCCGGTGCTCCCGCTGCTGCCATACCGGCTGTAAAGAAAAAGATTGAAGATGCCTATCGTTGCCGCCTTTATGATTCTTTTGGTGGCTATATAGGTGGATCATGCGATCTGGATGAATATCAGGGAATGCATTTGTTGACTCGTGATTTCATCTTGATTATGGAAGATCTGGTTGATCCGACTACAAAAGAGCCGATCAGGAATATTACAGACGGCATGGTTGGAGAAAGCAGAATGACTAATCTTCAATGGATGGCGCGTCCTTTCTTCAAGTGGTCTCCCGGAGATATCTTTCAGGTTTTTACGGAAACATGCAAATGCGGATGGAAATTCCCACGAATCAAGATCCTTGGCAGAAGCGATGATATGCTTATCATAAAAGGAGTAAATGTCTATCCCGCGGCTATCAAAAATGTTGTCAGTTCATTAGAGCCGAAAACTACAGGAGAGATGAGAATAGTATTGGAACAACCCGGACCCGGTGTACCGCCACCAATGAAGATCAAAGTGGAATGTGGAATGGATATTAGTTCGGAAGATGATAAAAATGCTCTTAAAAAGGAATTGGAAGATGCAATGCATATTAAACTAAAATGCAGAACATCTATTACAATTATTCCTCCCAATACACTGGAAAGAGCAGCAGGTCCTGGTGCCAAAGGGCAGATGATAGAAAAAGCATACGAACAAAAAAAATAGTTCGCGTTTTTTGAAAGGTTTAAACGACTCACTTTCCCCCATTAACTAAGGGGGAATTAAAGGTGGTTGTTCATTGTTAAAGGGTTCAAGGGATTAAGTGATATTTCTCATTTATCGTTCTTGGACCCTTTTTTTGTTTAAGTGATTTTTGAAGAAGTTCCATTTTAATATGCTTTTTAACATCGGGATTAATATCGCTTCTCGCTCTGACTGTTGCTATTATCGGGTTCATTTTTTACATATGTATTGTTGAACGAAATTGACAAAAATAATTGCTGTTAATTAAACCACGGGCTATGCCCGTGCGATCCTAAAAGGTTCGACCGTTCCGGCGGGGGAGAAAACAAGGTATAGGTTCTTCCTCAGGGAAAGCTCTGGAAAGGAGCAGGAGGAAGAACCTCTGAAGGATTGGAAATCATTATTACATGTAATGTGGGACTGCAAATACCACTTGGTATTTGTTTCTAAATATCGCCTACTATTATGCATCAGCATCAACTGAATAACGTAGTATTTGGAATGGAGCCAACAGGTAATTACCATAATCCTTTAGCTAACTGGCTGATTGAAAATGGTTATGAGGTAGTACTTGTTGGAGGAAAAGCTGTAAAGGATAACAGGCAGCTTTTAGATGGCCGCTGGGATAAAACGATTCTAAAGACAGCGCCAACATAGCTGATTTAATAGGCCAGGCAAAATGTCACAACGACAGATCGCGGGGATCGGCAGATTCAACGGTTAAGAAAAATATATGACGCCGCCGAAAACTCGGTTGGCTTGCCGGTAAATTCAGCGGCAGTATTCGAAGCACAAATGATAGTTGATAGAATACGCAATGTGAGAAAAGAAATTTTAGAAGTAATGGCAGAGATGAAAGTCGTATGTGGTAATTTATATTTTACACATTTTTGCTTGACATAAGGAGTATAGAATGTTCCTGAATTTCCTCCGACTCTCCTCCTGGGTTATAAAAGCCCATTTACTTAAGAAAAAAGAACAATGTCAAAAAGCATCTTTAAATATGGTGTCAGTTTTTACTTGACCATTACAAACTTCTCACGAAGAGGCCCTTGCCTTCGGCTAATACTTTTGTTAATATACTAAAATATTAACTGGATTAAAGATTCCCTCTATAAGAAGTGGGAATCTTCGACCGTAAGGTTTTTGATTGATTTTATATTCGCTCTCTAACTGTCTGCCACTTGCTATTGCGATTCACAATTGGCTAAAACACTTCAGCATTCCTTGCGAAATGATGATGTTGTGAGTCGCCTTGGTGGTGATGAGTTTCTTATTATCTGTCCTAATACGGATATAGAGGGTGGAAAGCATATCGCAGAAATGACCCGTAAAACCGTATCGGAACTTCGAGTATCAACTGGTGGTGAACCTTGGCATGGCAGCATTAGTGTTGGCGTTTCTTCTCGATTGCCTGACATGAAAAGCTATGAAGAGTTAATTAAGGAGGCAGATAAAGGCGTATATGCTGCTAAAGAAGCTGGAAAAAATTGCGTATAAACGGCAAGTTGATACATTTTTTAAAAGGTGTGCGAGCTTATGACAAGGCGGTTGCACCTGATCGCAGGGGCTGGGCCGCTTGGGGGTGGATATTGGCCCTTTAGTTTATAGTTAATATCTGCAATGAAATAATAACTTTTTTTCAGATAAGCAGGATTACGGTCTTTTTCTCGATCTTTTAATTGAAGCAACAGAACTATGGAAGGTCAATATCGCTGCCTATTGTATGATGGCCAATCACTACCATATTCTTAGACTCCTGAAGGTAATATCTCAAGATGCATGAGACACCTAAGCAGCCTCTACACACTAAGATACAACAAACATCATGGATATGACGGAACGCTTTTTCGGGGACGATATAAGTCTGTTTTGGTTTCCAATGACAGCCATCTGCTTCAGTTGGTAAGGTATATACATAAAAACCCTGTTAAAGCCGCGATAGTAAAACATCCTGAGGAATATCCCTGGAGTAGTTACAAGGGCTATCTTTCATTTGCCAAGAAATGGGATTGGCTGTATAAAGATTATATATTTGAAATGATTACGTCTAAAAAGCAGGGGCGGTTGAAGGCTTTTATCGCATTTATGTATGAGCCGGAAATTAGGAAAAGAGATTCAAACTTTAAAAGAAAAAGTAATTAAAGGTCAAATGTAGACCTGACCCCATTACCCTTAATTTATTTCTTCAGGTTGTTTCGTCGTGATAAAAAGAAATAAACAGGCAGGCAATTATAGTTTTTACCATGCATAAATATCTAATTATAATAAATCGATTCTCTGGTGGTGGGCGAGTAAGAAAATATGAAAGTGTTATATTTGACTATTTTTCTTCACGCAATTATGTTTTCAAAGTCGAATATACAAAAGGGTCAAATGATGCTTTAAGGATAGCAAAAGAGTATTCTTCTAGCGATTATAATTATTATGTAATATGTGGGGGAGATGGCACAATTAATGAAGTTATTAATGGTCTTTCTTCATATAGTAAAGTATTAATAGTACTTCCTTTTGGTACAGTAAATATATTTGCAAAAGAGTATAAAATATCTAAAAACATAAATAAAGCATTACATGAAATATTTAATGGTGAAAAGAAACAATTATATATCGGAAAGAGTAATGGTAAGAAATTTATATTAATGCAAAGTGTGGGCATAGATAGTTACGTTGTGAAATGTGTAAATCATAACTTGAAAAAGCTGTTTGGCCGTGGTTCATATTTTCTTATGTTTATAAAAGCTATCTTCCTATATAAATATCCTTTAATTAAAATAAGAGCTAATAATCAAGAATACCAGGGAACCTTCATTCTTGTAAGTCAAAGTATTTATTATGCCGGATTTTTAAAAATTACACCTGATGCGAAGATGGATAAAGGGTTGTTTGATATATGTTTATTAAAAAAAGGAGGATTTTATTATCTGATTAAATTTTTACTTTTTGTCATTTTAAACATTAACCATCGCAACAAAGATTGTATATATTTTTGCTCGGATAATTTATTGGTTTCAGGCCCCGCCATTTATTCCCAATCTGATGGTGAAATTTCTGATGAGTTACCTTTAGATATTTCAATTTATAATCAAAAGATAAACTTCTTGGTACCAAACCCTGAATAATGGATTTCACTCTTGTCCAAAACCGTTTTTGGATAAGAGTGAAAGTTTATCTATAAAAGCAAATATCGAATATCGAACAAGGAATTTTGAATTATGAATATTTTTTTAATCTTACCTCTGCCGCCAGTGTGGAATTAACCCGCGGTTCCTGCCAAAACCATCATCAACTATCCATTGTTATTCAATTCTGTAAATCTAATCATTACCAAACTAAATATATTTGTTATAAACTTTAAACCTCTTGGTCGCTATGCATTATTTCATGGCATAACAAACGCATTTCTTTACAAAATATAAAAAATTCTCTAAGATCAAAATTGGGTTTACACAAAAGCTTATTAATTATATTAATTAAAAGCAGAACATCCGAAAAAGGAGCAAATTAATAATGACACAAATTATTGGCTGCTGTGGCCTTGTTTGTTCAAATTGCCCTGTTTTTTTAGCTACTATAAATGATGATGATAATGCCAGGGCAGAGACGGCTGAATTTTTCTTTAAAAAGTATGGATTTGAATTTAAGCCTGAGGATATGAACTGTGACGGATGCCTTTCCGAAGGCGGAAGGCTTATAGCGCATTGCAGCATGTGTGAAATAAGAAAATGCTGCCGTGAAAAAGGGATGGAAAATTGTGCCGTATGCGAAGAGCAGCCTTGTGGGCACCTTTCTGAATTTCATAAGCTTTCTGCGGATGCAAAAGCAAGCTTTGAAGCGCTTGCTAAAGGGATATGAAAGAATTGAAACCATTTGCACTCTCTTCTGCTGGCGTAAATACCGCTGGCAGCAATAAATTATTAAATCGCGCATTATTGCTGGCAGTAATTACAATCTGCTACAATATCATAGAAGGATTGGTATCTGTAATATTCGGCTTTACAGATGAAACAATATCTTTATTCGGATTCGGGCTTGATTCATTTGTGGAGGTAGTATCAGGAATTGGTATCCTGCATATGATTATCCGGATTAAAAATAATGGCAGCACAAA
The DNA here is from genome assembly GCA_018817425.1 of Pseudomonadota bacterium. NCBI lineage: Bacteria > Pseudomonadati > Pseudomonadota > Pseudomonadota bacterium. The sequence goes on along the minus strand of JAHITX010000120.1, from coordinate 15,952 downwards.
AGATTCATTTGAGAAAAATGCGTTAATTATAACCGGCACCTCATTTTATATATTGGCTATCGGACTTGCCATAACATCAATTTATAATATTTATGTTGGAAGCAAGCCTGTATCAACTTTATGGGGGATTATAATTTCGGCGGTATCCATTTTATCAATGTTGTTTTTGATGAAGGCAAAAATGGATGTTGGCAGGAAACTTAATTCTGATGCAATTATTGCTGATGCCAATTGTACAAAAACATGTTTGTATCTTTCTGTAATATTGCTTATATCAAGTCTTTTATTTGAGATTTTTAAAATAGGTTATGTTGATTCAATCGGAGCAATAGGGTTGGCATATTATTCGTATAAGGAAGGTAAGGAAGCGATAGAAAAGTCTAAAGGAAACACTTGTAGTTGTTGTAATTAAAGAAAGGAGGTTCTTATGAAGCTTAAAACGAATGATGGCGGATGGAGCCCGTATCTGGCCGGGGCTCTTTTGGGCATATTGGCAATAGTTTCGGTAATTGCAACAACAAAATTACTTGGAAAGACCCATTACTTAGGGGCGTCAACTACATTTGTGAGAGCTGCCGGTATTGTTGAAAAGGCAATTGCTTTAGATCATGTTACTTTAAACAAGTATTTTATAAAAACAAAAGTCAAGGTTGACTGGCAGTTTATGCTTGTTATCGGTATTTTCCTGGGTGCTCTGATCTCTTCTTTAATGGATAAAAGTTTTAAAATGGAAAGCGTTCCTCCAAGATGGAAAGAGCGTTTCGGGCCATCGATAGGCAAACGTGCTATAGGAGCCATTTTGGGTGGTATTGTTGCCATGGTTGGCGCACGAATGGCAAGCGGATGCCCAAGCGGACATGGTCTTAGCGGTATGATGCAGTTGTCGGCAAGTTCTCTTGTGGCTTTGGCTATGTTTTTTGGCATTGGGGTTTTAGTGGCCGGTATGTTTTACAAAAGGAGGGCATAATGAGCACAGAACAGTGGTTGGGGCTTATTACCGGAGTAATATTCGGATTTTTACTGCAAAAAGGTCGTGTCCTTCGTTTTGATAAACAGGTAGGTGCCATGTTGTTAAAGGATATGACAATATTTAAATTCATGTTGTCTGCTATATTGGTTGGAATGGTAGGCATACTTCTTCTTTCGGATGCCGGTATTATAGCATTAAGCCGCAAGCCTATGAATGTCGGTGCTGTAGTACTAGGAGGCGCACTATTTGGAACAGGATGGGCAATAATGGGTTTTTGTCCTGGGACTTCGATCGGAGCTATAGGAGAAGGGCGTTGGCATGCTGTTTTTGCCGTAATCGGAATGCTTGCCGGGGCTGCGATATATGCAGAACTATATCCGTTTTTTAAATCAACTATTCTTTCCTGGAAAGATTTCGGAAAGATAGGGCTTCCTGAAACAATAGGGATATCACAGTGGATAATTGTCCCAATATTTTGGGTTGTGGCAATAGCTTTATTTGTTATATTTGAAAAGAAAAAAATATGAAGGAGATGATATGAAAGAAGCTGTTATTGTTAGCGCTGTCAGGACACCTCTTGGCAGTTTTAATGGGTCTTTAGGAAGTGTAGGAGCCACAACGCTCGGAGCTATTGCAATTGAGGAAGCTGTTAAGAGAGCTGGCATAGACAAAAAAGATGTTAATGAAGTTATGATGGGATTAGTACTGCCATGTGGTTACGGCCAGAATCCTGCTAAACAGGCTGCAGTACTTGCGAATATGCCATGGGAAACGGAAAGCATTACCATAAACAAGGTTTGCGGTTCAGCCTTAAAAACAGTAATGCTTGCAGCGCAGGCAATTCAAACAGGAGATGCCGAAGTTGTTGTTGCAGGAGGTATGGAAAGCATGAGTTTAGCTCCATACTACCTTGATAAGGCTCGCTTTGGGTACCGTATGGGGGAAGGAAAATTAAAAGACCACATGATTAACGACGGCCTGTGGGATATAGTAAATGATTTTCATATGGGAATGTCTAATGAACTATGTTCCGAAAAGTACAACATAAGCCGGGAAGACCAGGATCGTTATGCAGACGAATCTTACAGACGTGCATTGCATTCAATTTCTTCAGGCCGCTTTAAGGATGAAATTGTTCCTGTTGAAGTTAAGACAAGAAAAGGGGTTAAGATTTTTGATACGGATGAATGCCCCCAGGAGACGAGCTATGAAATGCTTTCAAAGATGAAAGCCGCTTTTAAAAAAGACGGGCTTGGTACTGCCGGAAATGCTTCAATAATTAGCGATGGTGCTGCAGCTGTTGTTGTGATGTCAAGAGAAAAAGCTGAAAAACTCGGATGCAAAATTATGGCAACGATAGGCGCCCAGGCTTCATATGGCATAGACATGAAGTATGTGCTTGTTGCTCCCATATGGGCTATTCCGAAGTGCCTTGCAAAAGAAGGTATTTTAAAAGAAGATGTAGACCTTTATGAAATAAACGAAGCTTTCAGCGGATCAACGGTTGCAGTTCTTCGCGAGCTTGACCTGGACCCTTCAAAAGTCAATGTAAACGGCGGAGGCGTAGCTCTTGGACATCCCATTGGAGCCAGTGGATGCCGTGTGCTTGTTACTCTTTTACATGAAATGATAAAACAGGATAAGAAAACCGGGCTTGTTTCCCTGTGCCTTGGCGGTGGAGAAGCAGTTGCTTTGGTTGTAAAAAGATAAAAGAATAAAGGAGAAAGTAATGGAAATTAAAAAATTTGGTGTTATCGGAGCAGGTCAGATGGGAAACGGTATCGCTCAGGTTGCTGCAATGAGCGGTGTTGAAGTTATAATGAATGATATAAAAGATGAATTTGTGCAGCGCGGGCTTGCTACAATTACAAAAAACCTTTCCCGAAGTGTTGACAAGGGAAAGATGACTGCTGAAGAAAAAGATGCTGTTTTAAAACGCATTAAAACAAGTACAGATCTTAAAGATATGGCAGACGCAGATTTTGTCGTGGAAGCTGCCACAGAAAATGAGATTTTAAAATTTCAGATATTTAAAGACCTTGATAAGATATGTCCTGCAAATATAATTCTTTCAACAAACACTTCTTCAATTCCGATAGGACGCATAGCATCCCAGACAAAAAGACCTGACAAAGTAATCGGGATGCATTTTATGAATCCCGTGCCGGTAATGAAGCTTGTTGAAGTTATACGCGGAATCGCAACATCCGATGAGACTTATAAAACAACATGGGATCTTTCGATCAAGTTCGGCAAAACTCCGGCTGCTTCAGAAGATTTTCCTGGATTTATTGCGAACAGGATTCTTATGCCCATGATAAATGAAGCTATATTCTGCCTTTATCATGGAGTTGGAAAAAAAGAAGATATCGATACTGTTATGAAACTTGGGATGAATCATCCAATGGGCCCTCTTGCCCTTGCCGATCTTATTGGACTTGATACCTGTCTTGCTATTATGGAAACAATGTATGACGGATTCAAAGACTCTAAATACAGGCCATGTCCGCTGCTTCGAAAATATGTAGAAGCAGGATGGCTTGGGAAAAAGACGGGGCGGGGTTTTTACGAATACAAATAAAAGTTGTAAGTATTCAGGTTCACAGTTCCTTTGTTCACTGTTCAAGGTTAAAGTGCGATGAATATCGAATGTTTTTAAGATATTGAGGCTTGGCAACTAACTGTGAACCTAATAACCTGAGTAGTTATTAAAGGGTATGCTATGAGTACAAAAAAAGCCGATTCTACAGTTGGAGTAGGAAAGAAAATCCAGAAAATCAGAACCCAAAAAAAGGTTGCTCTTGACCGGATAGCAAATGAAACTGGTTTTTCAATAGATTATCTTAAAGATATTGAGGCAGGTAGCGTGTTTCCTCCTGTCGGAGCACTTCTCCAGATTGCAAAAGCCCTTGAAATAGATTCGGGGTTTTTCCTTAAAGAGCAGGAATCGGCTTTAAAAAAACGTAGTAAAGACTACACCAAACGAACGGAAAATTACGCTTATAACACTCTTACACCGGGTGCGGAAAAAAAGCATTTAAAAGCTTTCAAGGTAACTATTGAGCCATTGCAGGAGCATAAAGGTGTAAGCTATCATCATGAAGGTGAAGAATTTGTGTATGTGCTTAAAGGAAAAGTGGAGGTGACTGTAGGAGAACATATAAACAAACTTTCAGAAGGTGATTCACTCCATTTTAATTCCGGGATAAGGCATATGCTGAAAAATATCGGCAAAGAAATTGCTGAACTTCTTGTAGTAATTTACGGGCCATGATTTAGGATCACTCGTAATAGTATCGGTGAGCCTATAAGGGTTCGAGGGGTCAAGGATTCAAGGATTCGAGCGAAATGAAATAAATTACAAAGAATTAATGAGTTGGAAAGAACTATATTGCAGAAGAGTATGGGAGAGAAACAACACTTGAACCCTTGACTCCTCGAATCCTGGACCCCTTTTTCCCAAGCAATTGGGAAAAAACTTATATTTAAAGAGAAATATAATGCCATTTTTTCTTACAGATGAACAATTGATGATCCGTGACATGGTAAGGGAGTTTTCACGCAAATTTGTTGCTGCTACAGCTATGGAGCGTGATCTGAGCAAGGAGTTTCCGGCTGAAAACTTCGAAAAAATGGCTGAGCTCGGACTTATGGGTATGATGATTCCGGCTGAATTTGGTGGTTCGGGTACTGATACCATAAGCTATGTTCTTGCGCTTTCGGAAATTGCATACTCGTGTGCTTCAACTGCGGTTGTGATGTCTGTTCATAATTCCATAGTATGCGAAAGTATTTTGCGTTATGGTACGGATGACCAGAAGATAAGGTATTTAAAATCTCTTGCATCAGGAAAAATGATAGGTGCTTTTGCCATGACGGAGCCACAGGCAGGCTCCGATCCGGTAAGCCAGAAAACATCGGCGGTAAAAAAAGGTGATTATTATATATTAAATGGTACCAAACGGTTTATAACAACCGGTAAAAATGCAGGACTTACAATAGTTACCGCAAACACTGATCCGGCAAAAAAGCACAAGGGCATAAGTGCATTTATTGTGGCCAAGAATACTCCTGGATTATTGGTCGGCAAAATGGAAGATAAAATGGGGCTTCGCGGTTCCGATACCTGTGATCTCATATTTGAAGATTGCCGGGTACATAAGAGTGATCTTCTTGGTAATGAAGGCGATGGCTTTAAAATAGCAATGTCGGCTTTAGATGGTGGCAGAATTGGAATTGCGGCCCAATCAGTCGGTGTTGCCCAGGCAGCGCTTGATGCAGCAGTAAAATATGCAACCCAACGTGAACAGTTCGGGCAGACTATATCGAAATTTCAGGGTCTTCGGTGGATGGTTGCTGAAATGGCAACCGAAGTTGAAGCTGCGCGCCAGTTAATGTATTCAGCAGCAGCCATAAAAGACAAAGGTGAAAACTATACTCTTCAGGCTTCCATGGCAAAATTGTTTGCCTCCGAAATGGTAAATCGCGTTACGGCAAAAGCATTGCAGATGCATGGAGGCTATGGCTTTATTAAAGAATACCCTGTTGAAAGATTTTACAGGGATGCAAGAGTTTTTACAATTTACGAGGGAACATCGGAAATCCAGAAAGTAGTAATTTCAAATCATATATTTAACGACAAGAGAAAAATGTAAGAGACGTAAAATCCCAATTTTGTCATTTAGGACTTGATTCTGAATCCAGTGTTTCAAAATGTTCTGGATACCGGCTTTCGCCGGTATGACGGTTTGTGGTATTTTTGTTAAGTCATGATTATTTAGTGTATTTTTTTTGGAGCTAAAATGTATTTAACAACAGCAAGTGAAATGCAGCAGATGGATAAAAGTACTATAGATTTCGGACTTCCCGGCAGAGTGCTCATGGAAAACGCAGGGTGCGGTGCAACGCAAGTACTTCTTGATAAAATCTGCATCAAGGGCACCGAAAAAGTCGGGATTATAGCCGGGCGCGGAAATAATGGCGGTGATGGCTTTGTTATAGCAAGACGGCTTTTGCAAAAAGGCTTTGACGTAAGTGTATGTCTTTTGTCAAAGGCATCACTTGTCAAAGGTGATGCTCTTGCAAATCTTGAGTTGTTATATCCGCTTGGTATTCCTGTTATTGAGATTACGGACAAAGATACATTTGTTGCGAATCAGAATTCTATGCGTCACAGAGATGTATGGGTTGATGCTATATTTGGGACGGGTCTGAAATCCGATATTAAAGGATATATTAAAGATGTGATAGGGTTTATAAACAGTCTTAATAAACCAGTGTTTGCGGTTGATATTGCTTCAGGAATCGATTCGGACAATGGTCAGATACATGGTGAATGTATTCATGCTGTTGTTACGGCAACTTTTGGGTATGCCAAATTGGGGCATTATATTTATCCCGGTGCTTACCATTCGGGTGAAGTTGAAATCATAGATATTGGTATTCCTACTTTTATTGCCGATAAAATAGGTCCGAAACAATATCTTCTTACACATGAGAAGATAAACACTATTTTAAAACCGAGAAAAAAAGATGCTCATAAAGGAAGTACAGGCCATGTTTTTATTATTGGCGGCTCTCCAGGAAAAACCGGAGCGGCAGCTATGACTTCTATGGCTGCTATGAGAGCAGGTGCCGGACTTGTGACGCTTGGTGTGCCCAAAAGTCTTAATAACGTGATTGAATCAACAACTCTTGAAGCCATGTCTTGTGCCCTTTCGGAGAATTCCGAAGGGTTTCTTTCCGAATCATCTTTCGATGCTATTATGCACAATATTTCCGGCAAGAAATGCATTGCTATTGGCCCCGGTCTTGGAACCGATCCTTCTACCAAAAAACTTGTTTTAAGATTGCTTCACGAAATAGAGGTTCCGATTGTTATTGATGCAGATGGTCTGAATCTTATTGCCGGAGAAACAGATACGCTTAAAAAGCTTAAATTGCCTGTTATATTGACTCCACATCCAGGTGAGATGTCAAGACTAACAGGTTTAACTGTTTCACAGATTCAGAAAAATAGGGTTGCCTGTGCCCGCGAATTTGCTACAGAGTTTAAAGTTCATCTGGTATTAAAAGGAGCCGGAACTGTAATTGCACATCCGGATGGCAGAGTTTTTATAAATTCAACCGGAAATTCGGGTATGGCATCCGGTGGTATGGGAGATATTTTAAGCGGCATTATTGTCGGATTTGCCGCTCAGAATTATCCGGCTGAAGATGCTGTAAAGCTGGGTGTTTATCTTCATGGTGCTGCCGGAGATTCTCTTTTTGAAAACATGGGGCCTTTTGGCTATATCGCATCCGATATGTTAAATATTCTACCCGCACAAATAGGGATTCATGCTAAAGGAATTTAAGAAAATTTATGAAAAAGGCTACAGTATGAACTTGAATGGTGATAATCTGATTACAGATACTATTGCAAATTCCTGTGAGGAAACTCAAAGTCTGGGAGAAAAAATAGGGAAAAAAATAAAAGATAAAATCATACTTGCATTGACAGGAGAGCTTGGAAGCGGAAAAACATCCTTTGTTCAGGGTCTTGCCAAAGGGCTTGAAATCCCGGAAAAATTTTATATTACAAGCCCGACTTACTCGATAATTCATGAATATCCGGGGCGAATCCCCCTTTTTCATATTGATTTATACCGCTTAGCAGATGAAGACGATATTTTTGATACAGGGCTTTATGAAATACTTGACAGATTCGGGGTTTTTGCTATTGAATGGCCCGACTTATTAAAAAATGATTTTCCGGATAAATATTTGGCAGTTCACTTTGAAATAACGGGTGATGATATAAGAAAAATTAATATAACCGCCCACGGAGATGATGCCGCCGGTCTTATAAACGATTTATGAGGATAAAATGAGTTTAATTGTACAAAAATATGGTGGAACATCGGTAGGTGATATTGATCGTATACGCAATGTGGCGATGCGCGTATCAAAGACCTTTGATGGAAAAAACGACGTAGTAGTAATCCTTTCAGCGATGTCAGGGGTTACCGACAATCTTATTAATCTGGCGAATCAGGCCTCTTATGCTCCTGATAAACGTGAGCTTGATGTTCTTCTTAACACGGGAGAACAGACAACGGTTGCTATTCTTGCCATGATGTTAAAGGGTATGAATTACCCAGCTGTATCACTTCTTGGCCATCAAATTAAAATTAAGACCAGCAGCGATTTCGGAAGCGCCAGAATCGCCGGAATCGATGTAGATAATATCAAAAAATATCTTGGTCAGAAAATGATAGTAGTTGTTGCAGGTTTTCAGGGTATAGATTCTTATGGAAATCTGACAACTCTTGGCCGTGGTGGTTCGGACACAACGGCCGTAGCTATAGCTGCAGCGCTTAAAGCCGATATGTGCGAAATATATACCGATGTTGACGGAATATATACTGCTGATCCCAATATATGTAAAAAGGCCAGAAAACTTGATAAGATATCCTATGACGAGATGCTTGAAATGTCCAGCCTTGGAGCAAAGGTTTTACAGATCAGATCCGTTGAGTTTGCGAAAAAATATTATGTGCCTGTACATCTTAGATCATCATTTTCATTTGAGGAGGGAACTATGGTAGTAAATGAATCTGCGGATATGGAAAGACTTGTCGTATCCGGTGTAACACACAGTAAAAACGAAGCACGTATTACCTTGAAAAAAGTTCCCGATCAGCCGGGTATTGCCGCAAAAATATTTTCTCCGATTGCTGATGCCGGGATACTTGTAGATATGATAATACAAAATACCCGTGCTGCAAAATTGACTGACCTTACATTTACAGTCCCCAAATCGGATTTTAAAAAGGCAGTAGAGATTGAAAATAAAGTTGCAAGTGAAATAGGCGCCGAAGCTGTGTTAGTTGATGAAAATGTCGCCAAGGTTTCTGTAATAGGTGTTGGAATGAAGAACCATTCCGGCGTTGCCGCAAGAATGTTTTCGGTTCTTGCAAGAGAAAATATAAATGTACTTTTAATAAGTACTTCCGAAATCAGAATATCATGTCTCATAGAAGAAAAATATGCCGAGCTTGCGGTTCGTGTTCTTCATGCGGAATTCGGGTTGGATAGGGAATAGATTATTTATTTAACGTTTTATTTCCGCATTGCAAAGCCAGTGCGTATTTAGAAAGAGAGGGTATTTTCTATGGTAAAAAATTCTATTCATTTGTTTTTTATGATGATGGTAGTTGTAGTTCTTTCAATGGTTGGAAGCGGTTGTGCGTCCTTTCACGGAAACAATCTTCCAAGTCGATATCAGTCGGATATTTCCACACCGGTTCAACTAGGAACAGTCGGTTTTAACGCTAAGTGGTTTACATTCGGAAACCCCAATCCGGGTATGTCTTCAATGTTTCGTGAGAAGGTTCGCAATCATCTTGTTGCAAGCGGGATGTTTTCGGATGTAATCGGGGATTGTTCCACAGAAACAACCTGTCTTGAATTTACAATGAATAACGATGGCAATAGGGGGGTCGCTTTTATTACGGGGTATTTGTCCGGCTTGACACTCACAGTTTTACCTGCCTACGCACGGGATGATTATGCAATGACCGTAGACCTCAAAAAAGACGGGAATTTGCTAAAGACATACGAATACAAGGACTCTATGAAGACATGGATTCAGCTTTTTATGATTTTCATGGCAGGAAATACTTCTGAAAAGGTGGGTAATGAGGTTCGGGAAAATATTTATTGGAATTTTCTTTACGATCTTCATAATGATGGAGCGATAGTCTGTGGGGATCTAACCAAAAATACACAGGATATGCAGTGAAAAATCTTTTTTACCCTGCACGTATAATTCAGCTTTCCTTGGTTGGTTTGCTGGTGGTTACGGCAGGAGGCTGCGGTGGAATAACCTACATAGCCAAGCCCGGCTTCAGCTATCATAATAATTATATTGAACCTGAACCTATTGATATGATTGTTCAGCTGCACCTTAGCGATGATTTCCAGACAAAGACCGTTAAAGGTGCCACTATTGGCACCTTTTTTGGGCGCAACCGGGATACTGTTCAGTTCGGGCCGGCACTTGTGAACAATTCCACAGAAATGGCACATATGTTGTTTCGGGAAGTTCTTGTTTCTCGCGGTAACCGATTAGAAGTACTGGATGGTGTTGATGCAACCCTGGAACCCAGATTTGAGAATTTTCTCCAAAACGGAATAAGGAGTAATGCTTTTATGCAGGTTTGTGAGACTGTAGCACTTTCCTGGGTGTTGAAAGATCGGCAGGGTGTAACAATTTGGTCAGATACCATTAGCGGTACCAGCGATATGACCAATTTGGGCATGGCACATGAAATCTCTGCCAGGACTCGTAGAAGGATTCAGCAAGCTTTAGATCAGACGTTTACCAATGCGGGAAGAGCAATCAGCAAGTCTCGTAAAATACGCCAATTTGCTGAATCAATCGGGAAGACCGATAAAGGCAAAAAGGATTGACAAGTTAGTTCAATATTTGGGGCTAATAGATTTTATTGACATATTCTTATATGTTTCCTGTAATATTTAGAAAGAGATATTGAAAAAAAAGGGTTAAAGGCTCAAGGGTAAAATAGCTGTTCGCAAATGGTTAATATGAAGTTTAATACTGATCAGTTAATACTATCGTTTATAATCGGGATTATTATCTTAGTGCTTGCTGTTTATAAGATGTTCGGGCAATAAAAAATATTCTTTTACACAAGCTATCTCAAAAAAATGATTGCGCTCAGTGACAAGGCGTGAGGTGATGAAAAAGCGCAGCGTATAGCTATTCTGTGAGCATCTGGCATACTTGTTTCCTGAACCTAATATTTGAAAGTGCACTGCTGAGTTTCTATTTGACATTACATGGTATTCGATAGCCTCCAGCAGGCTTTAATTAGATAACCAACGCCATCCAATTTTCAGACAAGCATCATTTATTCCGCTTTGGAGTCATAAGATGGAAAATTCATTTAAAACTAACCAAGTACTACTCAAAGAAAATGCCTTGTTAAAGAAGAGAATCCGTGAACTGGTACAAGCTGAATTAGAACATATACAGGCCGAGAATGCATTGCTTGAAAGTGAAGAAAATGCCAGCGCCATCCTTCGTGAAATGCATGACGGTTTTTGGCTAATGCACGTACAAGACTCAATGATTCTTGATGTGAATGAGGCCATGTGTCGTTTATTGGGCTATACCCGTGAAGAGATATTAAAAATACCAATAGCTGAGATAGCAGTGAATGATTCACCTGAGCTAATATCTTCGAGAAGTAAACACATCATTAAATTTGGCTCGGCTCATTTTGAATCGAGCTTTAAATGCAAGAATGGCACCTTTATTGATGTTGAGGTTAGTGCCACATATTTGTCAAAACGTAAATTATTCTTCTGTTTTTGCCGTGATGTTACTGATAGCAAGAGCCTGGAGAAAGAACTGCTCGATAGCAAAACCATCCTTCAAGCTGTGATGGATGGAACGCCTGATGCTGTGTTTGTAAAGGATTGCGATAGCCGCATGCTTATGGCCAATCCTGCAACATTGGCAATACTTGGCAAGTCTACTGAGCAAATTATCGGGAAGGAATCCAAAGAAATACATGAAAACCCTGACGTAGTACGCGCCATAATGGAGCATGACAAGCTTGTAATATCTTCTGGAAAAGCCTTCCTGATAGAAGAAAAGGTTCCAACAGTCGATGGTCTTCGTGTGTACCAATCGACCAAGGCGCCTTATCGTGATGGGGCAGGCAAGATTATTGGCGTCATCGGAATATCACGCGACATCACCGAATACAAGCAGGCAAAGGAGGAGCTGGAAAAGCATCGGAGTCATCTTGAGAACATAGTTAAGGAGCGAACTGAGGAGTTGGAAAACAAAAACATCGCCCTTCAGGAACTTAATATGGCGCTTAAGGTTCTCTTGCAGAAAAGGGAAGATGATAAAAATGACATGGAAGAAAGATTCTTAATAAATATACAGAATCTTATTCTTCCATATATCGAACAGTTAAAACAAAGCAGTCTAGGAGCAAGGCAGCGATCCCAGCTTGATATCATGGAAGCACATCTCCATGAAATTGCTACACCTCTGCTAAAAAATATAAGACAGTTCAACTTTACTCCTAGAGAAATCCAGGTGGCAATTCTAGTTAGGCATGGTAAATCAACAAAGGAATGTGCAGAAATATTAGGGATAGCCAGTAGTTCAATAGATGTCTATAGGAAAAGTATTAGAAAAAAGCTTGGATTAAGCAATAGATCTGTAAACCTTATATCATACCTTGATAGCCTGCAGCAATAGGTAAAATACCTACCCATTATCTACCATATTTTGTACCATTGACATTCAAGGCAGCTCATATATTATTATCTTAACTTCTAACTTATTCTTATTAAGTTAAGCAAGTAGTAAATGCTATATCTGCCTAATTATAATATAAAATAGGTTATTATGATATTTCATATCTATTCTGCTTATGGTGGGTTAAACACGCGGAAGAGGGGTTTTGGGGGGAGACAACGCATTCCTCTCAATATAAATTTGATTTTAATTCTCTTTAATACCCTGTCTGCTCTTTGGCGGGAAGCTTTATTTTGTTATCAGCATAATATACTCATCTTCAATTATTGCAGATAAGCACTATTATAAAAGGGGTAAACTACTATTGTCGGCATGGGGCCTACTTTTAAATATTTATGCAAAAATCATCGTGTTTAATAAAATAATTATTACTTCATATGATTGTGTAGATTTGCACTGCCAAAACAGAAGCAATTTTACTGATGGAACAAACCTTCCTATTCAACTGCTGATCTCTTTTCTACTTAGTTTTATAATGAACTCATACCATAGTGAGCCAAATCGCTTTTCCAAGAAACTTGGTCGATCCGATATCCCCAAAAGCACTGTAACAAAAGCCGCTTTTGCAAAAGCCAGAAAGACGCATAGACATCGAGCTTTGTTAGAACTCAACCACAAGCGTAGACAATCTTTGAAAATAGTTTCAACCCTAAATCTTTGGTGTGGATTCCGTACGCTGGCTCCAGACGTATCCATCATAAGTTCTGCTATGATGTCTTGAATCATGGATGCTTAACCATAAAAGTCCAAAACAAAATGCAGATTTTTGTACCCCTTGAAGGTGGCAAATAAAATATATAGGGGAAAACCATTGAAGCAACCGAATACAGGAAATGTACTTTGTTTGTTCGAGACAAGATTATGGATGACGATATGTTATACCTGTTCGAGTACTATCAGCTAATTGCATGATAAATTTATTGGGGCAGTATTATAGGCGACGTCTGTAGAAGCTCTGCCATATTATTTGTCCGTGAAACAAATTTTTAGATACATAAAATTAAGGAGTTAAGCTATGCAGATTTATAGCAAACTATCTGTAGAAAGTCTCTACTGGAATGAGTATATGGAAACCATGCCGCGAGAAAAACTGGACCAGCTCCATCTACGGCGGCTTCAACAGTTGGTTAAATATGCTTATGAAAAGATCCCCATGTACCGTGATTTATATGATAAATCCCACGTAAAGCCGGAAGATATTAAAACATTGGCTGACTTTGCAGAAAAAATCCCCACAATTGATAAATCGGATGTAGTTCATTATCAAAGTGTGAATCCGCCTTTTGGAGGAAGTATTGTGCAAAATTGTGAAGAATATATTTCTTTCTATTTTCAGACCTCCGGAACCACGGGAATCCCTTTAAAGGAGGTCGGATCTTATCGAGATATGCTAAGTACCGGTTGGGTGTTTAAATGGTGGGCGCACGGCATTCGTCCTACGGATGTATTCTTCGTGGCCTTTCCTTTTGGCATCTTTATGGCTTTTTGGTGTGCTTACTACGATGCGGTAGCCTTGGGAGCTCAAGTAATAACCTCGGGGGGGTTAACTACCGAGCAACGGGTGAGGCAGATCATGGAATTGAAACCAACCGTATTGTTGGCAACTCCCACATATGCCATGCGGATAGCTGAGGTAGCCCGGGAAATGGGTATCGACCCTGCGGAGTCCTCTATTAATTTTGTTACCTCCGCCGGGGAACCCGGTTATGTGTTGCCCACCATCAGGGAAGCTGCCGAAAGAGCATGGGGAGCCAAAGCGATAGATTTGTACGGTATTTCTGATCTATGGGGTTCCACTGCCTGGCATTGTCCCTCCCATCCGGATCGCCTTCATTTGACTGAGACAATTGCTTATCCTCTAGTTATAGATGAGAAAGGCAAGGTAGTGCCTGATGGAGGTAAAGGAGAATGGGTGCTGACCAACTATTCTACGATAATGCCCTTAATTAAATATCGAACCCATGATGTCGTGGAATGGCATAAAGAGACCTGCGACTGCGGCAGAACCTGGGTATGGTTGCGTGATGGTGTGCTGGGAAGAACTGATCATATGGTGACTATTAAGGGCTCAAATGTGTACCCCACTGCCATTCAAACCATCATTGGAGAAACTCCGGGACTTTCCGGAAACTTAGAGATTCATATTAAAACTGAAACAGAAGGTGATGCGGTAGAAGTAAAAGTAGAAGCTCTTCCTGCCGTATCTGCCACAAGTTATGAGAAACTAAGAAAAACATTAGCTAATGAGCTACGTTACAGGATCGGAGTGAGCATGAAAGTGGAAATATTACCGCCTAAGTCGCTTCCCCGGTATGAAGTAAAAGCTAAACGGGTTTTTGACCACCGTAAATAAATTAGTTTTAAGTAATCTTGTCAATTTTGAATGGATGAATTTGAATGTAAGAAATAGAATGATATGGAGGTAATCATGGAAGAACTTTTAAGGGAAGAACTATGTCAAAAGATTGTTGCTATGCGTAAATTGGGCGAAGAGGTGAGAAAGACGGCAGGACTTCCTTGCATTGAATCCTATATGAGATTTGTTGATATCAACTGTACTTCTGCACTTTGGCATTTAGGAGAAATAGATTATTGGGAATATGAGCTGAAATGATTTTTCACATCACACCATTGCAGTAATCACAGCATAATTTATCTATAAGCGGCCTGGATTTATAAACCGGTACCAGAAAATAGGGATATTTTAGGGGGGGGTGGGATTGAATAAAGAGGAGAAAAATAAACGAGAACTTTTTAGCGGGTGTTGCAAAGGCGAGGGATTTTTATTGCTGTGCCTGTTGGTATGCTTTTCTTTTGTTTCTATCTGTAATGCTTCTGAGTCTGACAACTTTCAATTTGGCCCAAGGGATAAAGCATACGGAATCCATTTTATAGATAACAACAAAGGTTGGATAGTAGGCGATATGGGGCTTGCGGCAATGACATCAGACGGAGGAGAAAATTGGAAGCAGGTTGTTATATTAAAAGAAGGAGCATTTAAAGATATCTTTTTTGTAGGAGATGCGGGTTGGATAGTAGGAGACGGAGGTTTAATTTTACATTCAGATAATGGTGGCAAAAGTTGGGATAGGCAAACCTCCGATATAGATACTGCTCTCCTTAAGGTTTTCTTTATTAACAAAAAGGAAGGATTCGCAGTTGGGGCTGAAGGTTCGATTTTAAAAACCAATAATGGAGGGACGTCATGGGAAGTAATTTCTTTAGATTTGTTGAATTTTTTACCGCAAGCCCTGATAGAAAGAGGAATAATAACCATAAATCTTTATGATGTTATTTTCTTGGATGAGTTTTCCGGATGGATTGTTGGTGATTCGGGCACCATTCTTCATACCTCAGATGGTGGAAAGACATGGCTGATATCAAAAATTGGCTTGTTGCCTTCCCTTTACTCGGTTTCTTTCAAAAGTAAGAAAGAAGGATGGGCGGTAGGTCAGAATGGATTTATTCTTAAAACCGGCGATGGAGGAAGAAGCTGGGAAAAAGATTCTCTTGATACAAAAGAGAATCTTTACAGGATTGTTATTCATGGTGATTATGGGGTGATTGTTGGTGATCATGGCGTAGTAATTAAGAGCAATGATGGGGAGACAACATGGTTTCATGATAATCCTCCG
>JAHITX010000119.1 GCA_018817425.1 Pseudomonadota bacterium | reverse complement strand
CTCCGTCAAATAATATAAATTTATTGAGCTTTTTCGTATAAATAACAACGTGTAAATTGTTATTTTAATTAATTTGTTTTGCGTAAGTATGATCCTTTTTACAAAAGATTGTAAAATAGGACTCTTCATATTATCAATATTACATAAACCATTGATAGCATAAGAACGAACAATATTTTTGTATATAATAAAAGAAGAGTAATATGAGGGTACAAGTGTAGATGTAATCTATAAAAATTATTTGATTCCGAAACCTATTTCTTTTGGCCCATATCACTCTAAAATCATAACCACTGCTCCTTAATAAAACGTTTTAAGGTCTCTAATTATAATTGCGTGAGCAACAAGCGCCCTTTTTTATAAAAGACCTTATCCGGCTGGTTAATAATCCAGGCCATTTTATCGTTAAGGCTCATCCCTGACAGTTCTTTTACCTTGTCGCCTGCAACCGCTGCTAATGATTCAGATTCACTTTGTTCAGCAACCTTCCTATGAAACCGGCGGCCTGAAATTCGCCGTCCTTCGGTTATAGGTTCAAGCAATGCTGGCAGTTCTTTTATGAATTTATTTTTTTCCCGCTTCTCACACCCCGGAAATTTTTTCTCACTTATTATGATTTTTTTATCATCGAATTTAATACATAAGTAATTATGCTTTTGCTTAATATTTTTTTCAATCCACCGCTTCTCATCAGGCACCACACCCACATAAACAATGATTCCTTTAAAACTCATGATTCTTTCCTTAAGTTTTTTAATTTTATATTTTTTGCATGGTTCGTGTTCCCATCTGCCGCAATAATAATTTATCGTGAAAGATCCATGTTCTTTTATGATTGTTACTTTTGTGCCACACTTAAAGACATTTTCGTTATCAACCTTCATAGAATAAATCTGTGTAATTTCAACATAATATAAATCATATGTCCCATAATCACATAAACGCTTATCATATCAATAAGTTGTGGATACGCATCAACCTGATTAATTCGGAATAGTCATCAGTAATAATTAATAATATAATGGCCTTATTCCGGCCCGATCATTTTTAGCAATTTTATAAACAATTGAAATGATAGATATATAATTCTAATAAAAACCAAACATTATAATACGCTGAAATTATTAGTATTAAATTTTATCATTTTACTGGTCTCATAGCTGACTTATAAAATAACTTTTGATCGTTCCCGCAGCCATTGGATTAAGGCGGAGCGGGGATAACCAACAACCCGACCGCACATTATTTTTTCTTTCGGCCCTGTCCCCAAGCAATCTTCGTTTGCCACGGTACGGGGGGCAATCGGCAGAACATCTTTCCACCTGGGCCAATTCCTAAACACGATAGGTGGTAAGATCTTTTCAAGTTCGCTGAAATCAACGGTTTTTGTTTTTGAATCCATTTTCGAAGTTCTCCTGTATATCTTCAACTGCTTCATTGTTTAGCATTAGTATAATACAGAGGATATGATATTGTCACTTATAGATACCACAAGTATATGGGTATTTTACTTGCGGTTACAAAAATTTATTGAGAGGAAAAATGGGCTATTATTTTTGGAGTAGACGCTTTAGGGAGTTTGTATCGGAAGATTGTGGCGGAAGATAAGATTTTAATCGCTTCCTGATTATCAATATTGCACAATCTGCAACGGAAGACTTGACAGTAATTATTGGTAGTTCTTTTCGGTCAAATATCTCCTCGTATTCGGGTACAAAATGAAGAATATTTTCAGTTTTATCGTTACCAGACCACGCGTCACAAACCCGTTTCGTGCAAGACACATCAATATCTTTTCGAATTTTTTTAATGGCCCCTTGGAGTTCTCTATACATCACTTTAATAATTTCTTGATGAAATATTGTTTTGAAAGTCTTGCCGCCTCTACTGTGATGTTTCATTAATAGATCCCTGCCAAGCTGTTCACATGCTTTACTTGCAGTTTCGCCCTTATATATTATCTGCCTTTGTACATCCTCAATCATCTTTAAATTTTTCACTCTGTGCTCATCAGATTTCCTTTCAATCGATTCGTAGAAAGCAACCAATACTTTAGGACGGATATCTGCTTCCCATACCTCTATCTCCAAGAGTTTTTGATGTTTGGTTTTTGCCGATTGGAAGGTGGGGCTATTTTCCCGCAAAGCTTTCAAAGCGGGCTCTTTGAAAATTTTTGGGTATCGCTCTATATGTTGTAAAGCAAAAAGTTGGAATATTTCAGGATCGTCAACCAACTTCGGAAACTTATTGATGCCTATTTTCTTCCAGTATGCAAGGAAAGGATAGCATTCCTTCATATCTATAACCTCATGTTAATATACTCTTAAAAGATTAACCCAAAGAAAGGGAATATAGAAATATCGCTGATAAGAATCTACCCTATCCCACAGCTTTTGTGTTATTGGCTGAAGTTCAAAACCTGTTCGCTTTGATCATTTCCAGCGCTCTTCTTTGACAATGCCGTACCTAAAGCCTTTGCCGCATCCTTCAGCTTGTTTTCTGATAAGTGGGCATATCTTTGGGTCATTATATTTGTTTTGTGCCCTAATAGCTTCTGTACGGTGTAAAGGTCTGTTCCCTGTTCGATTAGCCATGAAGCATAGGAATGACGGCAAGTATGGAAACATACCCTTAAACGTGGGTCATCAATGCCTTTGTTAAATTGCAAATCGTCAACTGTACGAAAAAAACTATGAGAGATCTTCTCTATTTTTCCGCCGCCTCTTCTCTGGAAAATATAATCTGACGGCTTCCCTTGTATACGGTTTCGGAACATATCCTCCGCTTGATCTGTTAAAAAAGCATACCTTGAACCGGCCTTCGCATCTCGAATTGTTACAACACCTCTTTCAAGGTCAACGTCCTGCCATGTCAAAGAAGCAATTTCTCCAAATCGTAAACCAGCATGAAGGGAAAGCAGACTCATATCATGAACGTCCTGGGATTTTTCTTTTAAGGCTTTAAGAAGTTCCTCAGCCTCTTTCCTGGTCAAGAATTTCATGCGGCCATTGTCAACTTTAGGTTTTTTCACATTTACCGTTGGCGATTCACCTACATAGATTCCACGATGTCTTGCCATATGAAAAACTTGCCGGATAACTGCAAGTGCATATTCAATAGAGCGGTTAGACTGTTGCTTGTCAGACATTTCTTTTTTTAGCCGTTCAATATGAAAGGGAGTTAATGTTTTCAAAGGAAGGTGTCCAAGAATCTGGTTAAACCAGTTATTGAAAAAGCCTTCTTCACGGCGTGCTGTATCTGGCTTTTTGTCCGCCTTAGCTTGTGGCAAATAAGTATTAATAAAGAAATCATTGAAAGTGACAGCTTCCTTCTCAATGCGTTCCCGCTCTACTTGCTCCACTTCCTTACGTTTTTCTTCAATCTCCCTACGTTCTGACAGTCGTGCAGGCCCTTGCTTGAGTCCTTTTCCTGCCTCCTTCAGTTCAGCCAGAACAAGAGCAGCTTTTTCAGCAGTCCAATGCTTCCGATCTTTCGGGTTAAGTTCGCTTGCCCAGCCTAAACCTTCTTCAATTCGTTTCCCGTCTCGCTGATATCGGATAGTATAATAACGATCTTTTTTCACCCCATGTTTTCGGGTAGGATGTTCATAATACCTTACACCTTTATACCGTGTGCCAATCCATTTAGCTGACATGATTTAGTCCCTTTCTTAAAGTCCGCGTGTCTTTCTCTCCCCATATTCTCCCCACTATTTGCCTGAAAACATCTGTGTCATAATGTGTCATTATGGAGGTATAATAAGGTTAACTATTTTGTATGTCAAGATATATTTGACGGTTTGTGAAAGTTCATGAAATGATATAGAAAGGACTGAAAATCCGCGTGTCGGCGGTTCAATTCCGTTCCTCGGCACCAAATGATATTAAGCCTTTAAAGCAATAAAGCTTTAAAGGCTTTTTTCATTTTATGATATTTGTACAATGCTTGTGCAAGGATTAACGCCATCGTAAAAAAGTTTCTCTTCTGCATTAAAAAAGGCGGATAATCTCTCACCCGCCTTTTTTATCACTACTGGTTTTATTCCTTGACAAGAATTCCTTTAATTAAATATAATATTTATCAAACAAAGGAAGGTTAACCATGAACGAAAAAGAAATAAACATGAATGAGGCTGCTTTTTCGGTCAATATTTTAATAAAAAAAGATAATGATATATTTGTTGCTCATTGCCTTGAATTGGATATTGTTGCAACCGGAAAAACCATAGCTGAGGTGCAAAGCGAAATAATTTCTTTAATCTCTGCACAAATAGAATACGCTTTCACCAATAACAACCTTGAATATTTATATCATCCTGCTCCATCTGAAGTATGGAATGAATTCTTTTCCTGCAAAAAACAGATTGAAAGCAAATACAAAATTAAACCCGGATCTTTAGAGTCAGATAAAAAACATAATATCCTTCCGCCCTGGCTAATTGCAAAAACATGTCAATCCGGGTCCTCCTGTAATGCCTAAGCGCCCTTATACAATTAGGGAACTTCTAAAAAAACTTAAAACATATGGCATTGTAATAATACCATCAAAACGCGGTAAGGGCTCCGAAGTTATACTATTAAAACCAAACAAACCCGGTTCTAAACAAGGACCGCAAATTCCAATTAAAAATCATGGCCCTTCAACAGAAATACACTACCCTGTTATAATGTCAATTTTGCGTCGTTTCGGGATTAACCCTAAAGACTTTTGGGATGATTAAGAAAAAAATGTGACGTGATCTTATGAAATAAAAACAATTAGCCATGAAGCGGAAGAAAATGGAAATATTCCGCTTATAAATCGGTTTATTGAGATACCTTATTAAACTCGCCGGTTGTGTTGTTTATTTTTTTAAAAAAATAAAGGCTGTGATGAAGGATGGAATAAAACCACTCAAAAAAAGAGATCGGTACCAGCAGCCTTTGTCTCTATGCCGGAACCGCTTTATTCTTATCTTCAAAGACCTTTAATTTAGCCTCAAGGCCATTTATATAACCAAGATAACACATGTAACAATCCTCTATTTCTTCAGTCTTATCCTTTAAACAAGAACATATCCATTCAAGCCGATCTTTTCCTATCCTAAAAGAAGTTGATAAATTACAAAAACCGGTTAAAGTTCCATGGCTTTCCGGTAAATCCCTGGAGATAGCCTGGACCGCCTGATTGGGGGCATATTTTGACGCTTTTAGAAACTGTGAGAATCGGTGTTAAAAAAACCTCTTGATTTGATTTATGCAAAGTGTTAACGGAATTTAAGCATTGTAGTTCATTACATAATTTTAAAAATTGAGCCCAGTAATCGGGCAAAAGAAAAGATTTTGCACAGGCCTCAATTTATTATCCCGGTTTAGTAATACATGTAACCGACAGTGCGGAGCTATGAATTCTTTAAAAGTCAAGCGGGCTTTTGGCTTCTTTCAGGGTCGTACTTTTGATGGTATGCGTATAAATCATAGTAGAGCCACTTTCAAAACGTTTCAGTTTGGTCAAGCTCAAGGCGGGCGAAAATTTCAACCACAGGAATACATTAAGTATTTCGAGGATTGAAATTTGAACCCAACGCAGAGATCGGCCAAAATGGGGCGTTTTGAAACTGGCTCAGTAGTTCTGACATCACTATGCCCCAGTAATTCCTGAATGGTTCTTATATCATAGTTTGCCTGCAATAAATGACTGGCAAAGCTGTGGCGGAAAGTATGAGCAGAAGCGCGTTTGGTGAGTTGGGCTTTATCAACCGCTTTCTTTATTGCCTTTTGTACAAGGGTTTCATGCAAATGATATCGCCTGTATTTCCCGCTCTTTTGTTCATAGGTTAATTGTATTGCCGGGAAAAACCACTGCCATGTAAAACTCTTTGCTGCATTTTTGTATTTTGCCTCTAATGCATTTACTAAAAAAACTCCGGCATATTTTTT
>JAHITX010000118.1 GCA_018817425.1 Pseudomonadota bacterium | reverse complement strand
CTCCGTCAAATAATATAAATTTATTGAGCTTTTTCGTATAAATAACAACGTGTAAATTGTTATTTTAATTAATTTGTTTTGCGTAAGTATGATCCTTTTTACAAAAGATTGTAAAATAGGACTCTTCATATTATCAATATTGCATAAACCCTTGATAGTATTGAAACGAACAATATTATCTTACATAGTAAAATAAAGAAATATGGGAGTACTATCACGTTTGTAATTGAAATATTTTCCATGATATTTCAGTTATATTTAATTCCCATGAAAAGTTGTTTATTATGTCAGCTCCATAACCATTAGTGTTAACTGTCTGACATACCGATATCAATATTTGAAGCTCTCTTTCTGGTTAATATTCTCAGTTAGTTCTTCCTTTCTCTTTACCCTTTGGGAAAACATCCAGCGTATTCTTAATTGTAGTATCTTGCTTAACAAATTCCTCTCCAAGTTGAGTAAGCCTGCAATTCGTTTTATTACAAAGCCAATCCTTTCTTTCTTTATCCGTGGATAGTTTATTAAATTCATCACGTATATTTCTAAAGGATATAGCCCAATATTTTGGTTGTTGTTTTTTTCTGGGCTTTTTCCATCCACTGGAAAAAGATATCCGCCTTTTTTCCTTCCATGGTTGATTCAGAATCTTAGGCAGTTCGCACTCAAGAAATTTGCGCTTATCATAACGACGAGCACCATCAAAATTCCTATCTGATATAATCACTGCTTTATCCTGCCCGTTGATCCGGCAATAATGACCACTCACATTCTTGTTTATAAAGTTCGATAACTTTTTTTCTTTCTCATCCCTGTATCCAACAAAGACCTGCACGCATTTTAATTCGTTAAAAAGATCACTTATTGTCTTTATATGACACACAATGACTTGTTCTCTACACTCTTCACATCCCCACTGCCTGCACGGCAGATTAATTGAAAACACACCACGGCGGCCAACAAAAGAAACCAAAATTCCGCATTTATAATCAACAAAGTATTTGGGGTTTAGCCGGGCGGCGGTTAATCTCACTAATATTTCCTAATAATATCGTCATCTTAAAAATATATTGCATATATTAGCATAATATCAATGACTTACCAATATTAGCTATAAGCAGTTACTCTAATTCAATATTTTTTTAAAGAATATCTGCTAAGCCCATATCATCATAACTTGTTGACATAATGAATATATCTGCTTAATCTACCTAATATGCTTATTTTGTTTAATATATTTATATGCCCAGTTTTTCTGTATAATATCCAGGATCTTAGTTTTTCGCCTTCTTGTAAATAATGTTGCGAATTCCATAGATTTCGGATAAATATTTAACTTGCATTACAATAACACTCCTACTTACTATCCTTGCTGATAGAAGGATAATGGCCTTCTATTAAAGCATTTATATCTGATGCACGCCAGGCCGTCACACGTTCCGATAGCTTTATAGCTTTTGGGAACCTGCCAGCCCTTACACCTGCCCACCAGTTTGAACGAGAAACCGGCACAAACTTGAGAACCTGTTTGATTCTTAGAAGTCCTGTTTGAGGTAGTTCTTGTATTTCTTCGATTTTTGAATCTTTTGACATATGCTGCCCTCCAATATTGTATTTTATGAAGACAGCGTACACGAGGTGAGATACAAGTAAGCGGCTTAGTGCTAAACGTTAAGCGGCTTAGTGTTAATATTTATTTTAGATTATAACTGATTGGTTATATATTGATTGTCAAGTTAAAGACGTTTTTAAGTTATCTTTTGCCTTCTTAATATAGCGGGATCTGAAAGTTGAATATGCTATTGATTTTTCATCATTATTTTTATGTTTTCTTGAATATATACGTTCACTATAACAATATACTTCATATTTTTCTTTATCGATTGAAACGGATGCAAATTTATTATCGCTTTTGTATTTCTTGCAAAATTGTTTTGCTATAAATTCTGATGGCTTATTATTATTTTTGGGATTTTCCTGAATGTATCGAATAATAGCTTCAAGAATAGGCTCGTTTATTTTTTCTTTGCTACCGCCTTTTTTGCCTATTTCAGCGAACCGCCCTTGATCTTTAACAAGCTTTATGTGGGAAGCTAACTTAAAAGCTTTCGCCCGAAGCTGTTTTTGCTTTTGAGATTCAGTACAAGAAGTTACATTTTTTAACCTCAACTTCTCTAAATAATCTTTATGTTTTAATTTAAAATCTTCGATATCGTAGTTCCAATATAACCACGCACACAAGGTGATTTCCGGAGAATTAATCGCGAAGTTCATCCTCTTCTTAGTAGTTGCGCCTGCTGGAAGACATGGTATCAAAAAGCCTTCGTTGGCTAAATCAATCATGTCGGCAGCATCAAGTGATAGTTCATTCATCACATCGATTCCGGATTTTAATATGGCATACTTAGTAAACGCTTTCCCGCTATCTTGATTTGAATTCATGTGCGCCTCCTGTTTGCGCGCCTGATGGTCAAGTCGGGGAAACCGTCCAGGAAAACAGCTTGTCGGGTGGCCTCCCTATCCCCGAAAATAGTTACGCCCTTTTCTGCATGGGCAACACCCTTGCCCCCTGTTTTAATCCGTCCAGATAATCTGCCCACATCTGCATCATCTTCTTGCGTTCCTCAAGGTGAGCTGTTCGATTATAAGCCCTACCATTTGGGTCTCTAACAGCATGAGCAAGCTGATGTTCTATGAAATCCGGCCTTACCTGCAACACTTCATCAAGGATAGTTCGTGCCATTGCTCTGAAGCCATGACCGGACATTTCATCTTTTTCATATCCCATACGCCGAAGCGCTGCTAATATTGCATTATTACTCATTGGCCTTGTAAATGATCTCCCCGAAGGGAAAACATATTTGCTTGCACCGGTCAATTCTTTTAGTTCAGTTAATATCTCCAAAGCCTGACGGCATAGAGGCACAATGTGCTCCTGTTTCATCTTCATTTTGTGCTTCGGTATATTCCAGACGGCTTCATCAAGATCAACCTCTGCCCACTCTGCTTGCCGTAGCTCCCCAGGGCGAACGAAAAAGATTGGGGCAAGCTTCAGGGCGCACTTTACGACAAAATGCCCTGAATAACCGTCTATAGCCCTGAGAAGTGGTGCAACCTCTTCAGATTTAGTTATTGCTGCATGATGCTTTTCACTCGGTTGTGGTAATGCTCCTTTAAGATCGCCAGATGGATCGCGTTCAGCCCTTCCTGTGGCAACAGCATACCTAAAAACCTGCCCGGCGATAGTCCTGATCCGGTGTGCCGACTCTAAAGCTCCCCGGCTTTCCACCCTGCGAAGGACTGCTAAAAGTTCAGGGGCCTTGATCTCTGAAATTGGCTTTTTCCCAATCCATGGGAAGATATCACGCTCCAAACGACCCATGATTGTGTTTGCATGGCCCGGTGTCCATGTGGGTGTGAATTTGATATGCCACTCACGGGCTATAACTTCAAATGTTTCTGTTTCAGCAGTTTCTGCCTGCTTTTGGGCCTTACGAACGGCTCCGGGGTCGATGCCATGCGCAACCTGCCTTCTTGCTTCATCCCTTCGCTGTCTGGCATCTGAAAGAGAGATTTCAGGATATGTGCCCAAAGCAAGAAGTTTCTCTTTTCTCTCAAAGCGATACTTCAGTCTGAAATATTTTCCACCCTGTGGAGTAACCAAAAGGAAAAGGCCATCACCGTCGAATAGCTTTATCTGCTTATTCGATGGTTTAGTATTACGGATTTTGACGTCACTTAGTGCCATAAAGGATTTCCTCCATATTTGGGGGTATCAGTTTTGACTTGGGGGTACATTTGCTTAAAATATACCCCCAAATTCATTGGATTTAGATAAACCTTATAGCACGTCATTGGACAAATGTCAATAAAAAACCCGTTATTTCTAACGGGTTATGTACTTAATTGGATTGTATTGGATTAGGTCTTGGTGGAGGCGGCGGGAGTTGAACCCGCGTCCGAAAATCTTCCGCACAGGCGTCTACATACTTTTCCTGAAATTTATATATCGCCAGATCATGCCTCCTTCAGGCAAGATGCATAAGCCGGCTACCCTGTTATTGTTTCGATGGTCTGCAACAGGTGGTACAACTCATCTATCCTACTAGTCGACGCCCTTATCTTATCCGCAGGAAAAACAGGACAGGACGTTGGCCCTAAGCGGCCAATGCGTAATTATAATCGTCTGCGATTATCTTTATTTCCCGTCTCTTGTTACGAGCTGACAGGCGCTCGGTATGCAACCTGGACTTCTTTATCCCCGTCGAAGCCGTTTCGCCCCCAAATGAGCAGACTTTATAATAAAGAACTTTTTTGTTTATGCTACTATATTAAGCGCTGAATGGCTGTTTGTCAAGATGTTGAAACTATCTTTCACTTCTTGTTCTTTCCATATCTCTGCTTTCGTCGCGTTTTTTTATGGCTTCCCGTTTATCGTATTGCCTTTTTCCTTTAGCGAGAGCGATTGAAATTTTTATTTTTCCGTTTTTGAAATAAAGTCTTAAGGGAATCAGGGAGTGTCCTTTTTCATTCACCTTGGCTGTTAGCTTTTTTATCTCAACCTTGTTTAAAAGCAGTTTTCTTATTCTCAAAGGTTCGTGGTTACCAAAATAGGCAAAGGGACAAGGCCCAATGTGCATTTGATGAACAAAAATCTCACCGTTTTTGATTTTGGCGTATGAATCCTTGAGGTTTGCCCGGCCAAGCCTTAAAGATTTAACTTCGGTTCCAAGAAGAACCATGCCTGCTTCATATTCATCTTCAATGAAATAGTCATGTCGTGCTTTTCTGTTTTCAGAAATATTTTTATTGCGGGTATTTTCCAATGATTTCTTCCAAATGTCTAAATTACGGTTTTATGGCTCTTTTTTTATAATTTGCAACAATCCGTATATTTTTCAAATTAAGGGAGTGCCGATTTTATCCTATTTTGAAACAATTTTTCCGAAAGAGGCTTCAACAAGTTTTGCTACGTCATTTGTAGTGGTCATGTTAAGAATTTCTTTCATAAATTTTTTTGTATCCTCGATGTTTAGTGATCGTATCATATTTTTTACTGCCGGAATTGACTGGGGATTCATACTCAGTCCGTCTATTCCCAACCCGAGCAGAACCGGAATATTCAAAGGATCACCTGCCATTTCCCCGCATACAAAAACCTTTATGCCTTTTTCTTTGCAAACATCAGTTACATGCTTGATCATGCGTAAAATAGCAGGGTGAAATGGTTGATAAAGGTGGGCGACTCCCATATTAACCCTGTCTATTGCAAGAGTATATTGGATAAGGTCATTTGTACCAATACTGAAAAAATCAGCTTCATCAGCCATAGCATCGGCCATTATAACTGTGGATGGTACTTCAATCATTATTCCGAACGGGATATTTTTATTATAAACCTTTCCTTCTTTTTCAAGCAGATCGGCTGCTTCATTAAGGTATTTTTTTGTTTCGCGTATTTCATCAATGCCTGATATCATAGGAAACAGGATTCTCACATTTCCAAAAGCAGCGGCTCTTAATATTGCTTTTAATTGTGTTATAAAGATTTCAGGCCGTTCCAGACAGTATCTTATAGCACGAAGTCCAAGAGCAGGGTTGGGTTCGTCAAAGCCATTGGAAGATACAAGCACTTTATCCCCGTTTATGTCAAGCGTACGGATTGTCACCGGTTTCGGAGCTATCGCCTCAACAACATTTTTGTATTTATCAAAAAGTTCTTCCTCGCTTGGAAAATCGCTTCGTGTAAGATATTGAAATTCGGTTCTGTAAAGCCCTATGCCATCACCACCATGGTTCAGCACTGAAGGAACTTCTTCAGGAAGCTCTATGTTCCCCATAACCGGCAGAGAAAACCCATCGATAGTCTCTGCCTTAAAACGGCTTTCAAACGATAAATGTACTTTATGCTCTTCTTCTCTGGTTTCAATTTCTTTATATTTCTTTAGTGTTTGTTCTGAGGGATTTACAATTACAACGCCTGTTGATCCGTCTATTATTAACGTATCATCATTATGTATTATTTTTGTAGCATTACCCAAACCTAGAACAGCAGGTATTTCAAGTGTACGGGCTATGATTCCTGTGTGAGAAGTCTTACCGCCACGGTCGGTAACAAAACCCATAATTTTATCCAACTGGATCTGGCTTGTATCGGCAGGTGAAAGATCTTTTGCAACCAGAATGACGCGCTTGTCTATTTTGCCGATATTTACTTCTTCAGATCCCATCAGTTTTTTCATAATCCGATCTGAAACATAAGAAATATCATTAGACCGTTCCTTAAGATAAGGATCATTTATGCTCTGGAACATCACCATGATGCCTGCTACAACCTTTTTAAGCGCCCATTCAGCATTAACTCTTTCGTTTTTTATAGTTTCTATGGTTTTATCATAGAGTTTCCTGTCTTTAAGAAGAGCAACATGGGTTTCAATGATACCGGTATGGTTGCGCACTTCCTTTGGTATATTTTCGATTATTTGTTTTAAGTCATTAACAGCCTGTTTTACCGCCGTTTTAAAGCGCTTTAGTTCGTGATCCAGGTTTTTCTTGTCGATAAAATATTTTTCGACTACATCCACACCTTCTTTATCAACAAGATATGCTTTGCCAATACAGATTCCAGGTGAAGCTTCAATTCCGTTTAATCTTGTTTCTTCTATCTTTTCTTTTTCAGACATATTGAGTTTATTCTCCAAACCCATTTTCAACCAGGATTATTATATGATTTAAAATATCAATATCAGTCTCGTTTTCCGCCTCAAATGTTATCCGGGTACCCTTGGCACAACCAAGGGTAAGGATATCTATTATGCTTGAAGCATCTATTTTTTCAGTGTCGTTTATAATCCAGATTTTTTTATTAGCGTTTGCGGCAAGGTGTGCAATTTTGGCTGCCGCCCTTGCATGTAGTCCAAGTTCGTTTACTATAGTTGTTTTTTGTAGAAGATCGTTGGATTTTTTATTCATTAAGTTATTAATTAAATGATAAGAAAGGTGATTTTAAATCAAAAAATAATAGCTTCAATATGGTTAAATTTGCAAGACATATTCTTTTCAATCTAATCATATGTAACGTATTTGTCAATGTTCAATTGACATAACAATAAATAATTAGTATAAAAATATACTGTTTAACTTTAATTTCTTTGAGTTTCGGTTTAATATAATTTATAATAAAATATTATTTCAAAAATAGTATATTTGATTGTTTTTATTTTATTAAAGACGATATTTTAGGGGTGAAAATGGAAAAACAGTATTTAATAGATGAATTATCTATATCGGAGTCATGGCGGCTTTTTAGAATTATGGGCGAGTTTGTTGAAGGGATAGAGGCCCTTCATGAATTAGGACCGGCTGTAAGTATTTTCGGATCGGCAAGAATCAAGCCGGATGATCCTGTATATAAGAAAACTGAATTGATAGCGTCCCTTTTTGTGAAAAACGATTTTTCTGTAATTACGGGTGGTGGCGGTGGTGTCATGGAAGCTGCCAATAAAGGAGCTGCCGAAGCAGGTGGAAAATCCGTAGGCCTTAATATAATCCTGCCTTTTGAACAAGAGCCTAATCCATATTCTAATATAAAACTTGAATTTAAATATTTTTTTATCCGAAAAGTAATGTTTGTAAAATATGCTTATGCATATATTATCATGCCTGGTGGGTTTGGTACGATAGATGAACTTTTTGAAGCTGTTACGCTTATTCAAACTCACCGCATAAGGCCGCTGCCGGTTATTCTTGTCGGATCAGACTATTGGGGTGGGCTCAAAAAATGGATTAAATCCAGGATGCTGGAATCGAATAAGATTTCAGAAGACGATATTGATATACTCCAGGTTATGGATGATCCGGAAGAAGTGGTTGATGCGGTAAAAAAACTTGTTATTATATAAATGCAGTTTACGGTTATAGGTTCACAGTTCCATGGTTCATGGTTCAAGGTGCGATGAAAATCGAATGTTTTTAAGATATTGAGGCTTACCGACTGGCATTTGGATTGACTAAAAAAGTGTATCCTATGACAAAGAAACCGGGATTTGCGTATGAAGGGCTCAAGGTAATAAACTGTGAACCTAACAACCTAAGTAGTTACCATAAATTCGATTTTTGCAATTTTAAAATAAAAATGGGGCGCCAGGAAAATCCTGGGGCCCCATTTATTATGGTATTATGATATATTTCTAATAGTTTCTAGAAAAGTCCGCTTACTTTTCCTGTACTTGTATCAACATCGATTCTTCTGAATGCCGGGTTGGAACTTGTTCCGGGCATGAGACTAATGGTTCCTGCACATGGGCACAGGAATTTGGCGCCTGAATAAATCAGAATGTCTCTTATCGGAAGTGTCCAGTTTTTTGGAACACCCTTTAGAGTCGGTTCATGAGTAAGGCTTAAATGAGTCTTAACCATCATTGTTGAGAAGTCAGCGTATTTGGGATCATTTTCAAGCATTTTGGCTTTTGTTTCTGCTTCAGGACTCCATGATACTCCGTCTGCTCCGTATACTTCTTTTGCTATAAGAGCAACTCTGTCACGAAGCTTCATCTCAAGCGGATAAAGGAATTTGAAATCGTTTTCTTCGTTACATGCATCAATTACAGCATCTGCCAGTTCAAGAGCACCTTCTCCGCCCTTTTCCCAGTGGCTTGATTCGGCACAGCGTGCTCCGGCTGCCTCAGCCGCTCTTTTAACAACTGCAACTTCAGCATCAGTATCGGTATAGAATCTGTTAACACAAACAACCGGGTTTATACCGGCTTTGCGGATTACGCCTATCATGTGAACCATGTTCTCTACGCCATTTTCAACCAGTTCGAGGTTTTCCTTGGTGTATGCTTCATCAAGTGCTTTTCCTGCTACAACTCTGGGTCCGCCGCCATGCATCTTAAGAGCGCGTATTGTGGAGGTTAGAACTGAAACATGGGGTTTGAGACCGCTGTTGCGGCATTTTACGTTCCAGAATTTTTCAAATCCGATATCTGCTGCAAAACCACTCTCTGTAACATGGTAATCATGCAATTTAAGACCAATGCGGTCCGCGATGATAGATGATTGGCCTACAGCAATGTTTGCAAACGGTCCGGCATGAATCATACAGGGCTGATATTCGGCTGTACTTAAAAGAGTGGGATTAATAGTATTTCTCATAAAAGCGGTCATGGCACCGCCTACTTCAAGGTCACCGGTTGTAACCGGTTTGCCGCTCTTATCAAACGCAACAGTTATTTCATCAAGACGTTTTCTTAAGTCGGCAAGATCCTTGACTATGGAAAGGATAGCCATGCATTCCGAACCAACGGCAATTCCAAACTTGGATTGCATTGTAAAACCGTCTGTTCTTCCGCCAAGGCCGATAATGATATTTCTAAGTGCCTGTGCGCAGAAATCAATTATCCATCCCATTTCAACACGTGTCGGATCAACATCAAGACGGCGCATTTTGGTAAGTCTTGCCAATTGTTCGTCATTATAATTTCTTTCATGCTGCATACGCGCTGTTAATGCAACCATGGCAAGGTTGTGGGCGTTCATGATGTCATTGATGTCGCCTGTAAGGCCCAATGAGAACTCTGTCATGGGAATAATAAGAGCATTTCCACCGCCTGCGGCAGTTCCCTTAACATTCATTGTTGGTCCGCCTGATGGTTGCCTCAAAGCTCCGCCTACATTTTTTCCACGCAAACCAAGGCCTTCCATAAGGCCGACCGAAGTTGTGCTTTTACCTTCACCAAGCGGTGTAGGGGTGATAGCTGTAACCTCAATATACTTGCCATCATCTTCCTTCTCAAGGCGGTTCATTATTTTAAGAAAATCAAGCTTTGCGAGCCTGCCCATAGGAAGAATTTCATCGGGCATAAGGCCAAGTTTATCTCTCCATTGTTCCGGTGACGGCATGTTTACTTCCGCTGCTTCGGAAATCTGCCAGTCAGCCATTTTTACTGCATCATAAGCCATCTTTCAAATTCTCCTTAATTGTTAATAGTTTAATTTTTTTGGAACAGATTTGTCCTGTTCCTGTTAAGATATAAATGATTCCTTCTTCATAACAGGCTGGATTAATCTGTCCTTAGCCTGTTTTTAAGCTTTTAGTAAATCAAACAGGGATTAAAAAATAACTAATAAATATAAATAGTTGCATAATATCCCATCTTGTTTTGTAAATTATATATTTTTTCCAATTAGCATGGACTATTTATGTTGGCAAGAATTATGTGTTTTAAAAAAGAAAAAATATTTTATAAATAATAAACTTTGCATTTCAAAAATTTTGGAACAGGTTGACTTAAAATAAGGTTTTGATGTATGGTTCTAAAGTTTCATTATATTTCATTACTAATAATTTAACAGGAAAAATATATGCATCAGGTAATTTTTTACCCTCATAATATTACTATTTCAGCAGAAAAAGGCTATAACCTCTTGAGACTTGCGATGGAAGCAGGTGTACATGTTAATGCTTCATGTGGTGGTGAAGGGGTTTGCGGCAAATGCCTTGTTATAATTGAGGAAGGGGAAGTAGAAGGAGGAATTACAGAAAAACTTAGTGATGATGACATAAATAAAGGTTACCGTCAGGCATGCCTTTCAAAAATCAAAAGCGATCTGAAAGTAAGAATTCCGGTTGAATCCTCTATTGATTCAAGCGTACTTAACATGCAGCCCACTCCCAGGCGAACGGCTCGTATCAAGGATATGAATTTTGATGAACTTAAGGAAAAGGGATTATTTATTCCGCCGGTTGAAAAGAGGTATCTTGAACTCCCTGAGCCAACCGCGCAGGATAATCTTCCTGATGTTTCACGGTTGGTAAGCTATTTAAAAGCAAATTATGACGAACATCGTCTTGTAGTCGATTTGCCGGTAATAAGAAAAATATCCGATATTTTGCGAAAAGACGATTTTAAAATAACAGCCACTCTGGCACGTCCTGTTCATGAAGGAAGAAAGACCCATATTATTAATATAAAGGAAGGTGACACCACTAAACAGAATTATGCCATTGCAATGGATATAGGGACTACTACTGTATATGGGCAGTTAATTGATATAGTTAGTGGTGAGGTGCTTGCGCAACATGGAGATTTCAATGCTCAGATAAGCTATGGGGAAGATGTAATAAGCAGAATTGTGTATTCTGAAAAACCTGGCGGGCTGGAAAAGCTGCATGCTGTAATTATCAAAACAATAAATATAATTATTAAAAAAATAATTAAACGGTCCGGAATAGATCCTGATGAAATATCAGCTATAACCATTGCTGGAAATACGACAATGACCCAGCTTTTGCTCAAAGTTAATACACGGTATATTCGCAGGTCGCCATATGTTCCTGCGGCCACGCTTTATCCGCCTATAAAAGCCGCTTTTCTCGGAATCGAACTTGGAGATCATGTCAATGCTCTCGTTTATCCACAAATTTCAAGTTATGTAGGTGGGGATATTGTAGCAGGAGTTATGGGTTCCGGTATGTATCGTTCGGAAGAACTAACACTTTACATGGATATAGGAACAAACGCGGAGATAGTGATAGGCAACAAAGACTGGTTTGCATGTGCCGCCTGTTCGGCGGGTCCGGCATTTGAGGGTGGCGGAGTTAAGTTTGGAATGCGTGCCACAAAAGGGGCTATCGAGGATTTTTCAATAGATCCTGTAACGTTTGAGCCTATGAATATTACTATCGGCAATATAAGCCCCAAAGGGATCTGCGGCTCAGGTCTTATAATAATGGTAGCATCTTTGTTTGAAGCAGGAGTTATAAATAATCTTGGCAAATTTAACAGAGATCTTAACATCCCACGAATTCGTGATACAGAAGGAGTGTATGAATATGTTGTAGTGTGGGCTAATGAGACACAGATTGACAGGGATATCGTTATCACTGAACCGGATATTGACAATCTTATTCGCGCAAAAGGTGCCATATATAGCGGTTGCTTGACTCTTCTTGAAGAAGTAGGCCTTACAGTAAATGACCTTCAACGTGTTATCCTGGCCGGAGGATTCGGAAGTTACGTCGATCTTGAAAAATCCATAACAATAGGCTTGTTACCTGAAATAGATCTTGAAAAGATTACATTTATTGGAAATGGTTCATTGCTTGGAGCAAAAATGAGCTGCCTTACAAACCGCGTGAGAAAAGATGTTGTTGAAGTAACTAAGAAGATGACAAATTTTGAACTTTCTGAAACGGCTTCTTATATGGATAATTATATTGCAGCTCTCTTTCTGCCACACACCGATATGAATAAATTTCCCAAAGTTAAAGCGCGTTTTGATGAAAAACACAAAAATGCCAGATAGCGTTTTCTCAAGGCTTCAATTTAAAAACATTTAATGATTGTTAATTATTGACAAACTTAAAATCTCAATATATGGCAATCATATAGAATTTTATATTTAATAATACTTCATGAAATTTATGGCTATCTAACCGGTTAAGAATGGTTTAATAGTTATAATGATTGGGTTTTGATGTACAATTGTCCACTTGTTATGTGAAAGCTGAAAATTTAATAGGCGAGCTTTAAAGATGGTTTAACACCGTTCTTTTTTTATGCTCACAGCAATAAATCTACCGGCGTAGATAAATTTATAATAAATTGGAAATATATTGAAAGGGGGGTTGATTTAATTTTTTAAGGCAGAGGTTGTTTTTTTTTACCCATAATTTTTGTTAATCCCATAATGTTTATTAACATGTAATACAGTGGGTTAACTTTTTTGTTAAAAGGAGGTTGCTTTGGGTTTTGAAATATATAAGGAATCTTATTCCGGCAGTATCAAGGGCATCACATTAGGAAAAGGCGAGAATGCCGTTACTGTTGGTGGTGAGGCATGCTATCCTTTCTATCTTTTTGAAGGGAGTATGCCAAATAAACCCAGGATTGCAATGGAAATCTGGGACACTGAACCGGAAGACTGGCCGGAATCAGTGCTTTGCTATTTTAAAGATGTGGTTTCCGACCCTGTAGCATGGGCCAAAAAATGTGTTGATGCATATGGCGCTGAAATGATTGTTCTTCAATTAAAAAGTGCTGATCCTAATGGTAAAGATGCGTCACCTGAAGATATTGCCGCTACAGTAAAAAAAGTTAGTGCGGCGATTAATGTCCCTCTGATTATTTGGGGATGTGCCAACGCCCAGAAAGATGAGGCGGTATTAAAGAAAATTGCTGAAGAATGTCAGGGTGAAAATCTAACGATGGGGCCCGTTGAAGATAAGAACCACAAAGGAATAGGCGCAAGTGCCATGGGATATGGCCATACAATTATATCATCATCGCCTATCGATGTTAACCTTGCAAAACAGATAAACATCCTTCTTGAAAATTTGGGTGTATCATCTGACAAAATTATTGTTGATCCCACAACTGGCGGTCTTGGATATGGAATGGAATATTCTTATTCCGTTATGGAACGTTTGAGAATGGCTGCACTTGCTCAAGGTGATGATAAGTTGCAGTACCCTATAATTAATAACCTTGGAAACGAGGTTTGGAAATGCAAAGAAGCAAAGCAGACGGAAAAAGAAGCTCCCGTTCTTGGTGATCCCGAAAAACGTGGGATTCTTATGGAAGCTGTCGGTGCGGTTAGTTATCTTCTGGCAGGTTCGAATATAATGATTATGAGGCATCCTGAAGCTATTCGCATGGTAAAGTCTTTTATAGACTGTCTTGCAGATGGAGGTTCACTACAGACAGTTGATCCGATTAAGAAAAAACTGGACGATGTAGCTATTGATTTTAAAGCTTTATCGCCTGAACCGGATCTCACAATACCAGAAGAAAAAGCTAAAAAAGCTGAGCCGGCAAAGAAAGCTGAAGCCAAAAAAACGGAAGCGCCAAAGGCTGAAGCTAAAGCTGCTCCTCCTAAAGCCGAGCCGAAAGCAGCAGCACCTGCTGCTCCTAAAGAAGAAGTAAAGGCCAAAGCGGAAGTAGATCCGGCTGTAAAAGCAAAGGCGGAAGCAGATGCTAAAGCCAAAGCGGAAGTAGATGCAAAAGCCAAAGCGGAAGCAGATGCAAAAGCAAAGGCAGATGCAGAGGCAAAAGCAAAAGCAGATGCAGAGGCAAAAGTAAAGGCAGAAGCCGATGCAAAGGCCAAAGCGGAAGCAGAAGCAAGATCAAAAGCAGAAGCCGAAGAGCAAGCGATAAGGGATAAAAGAGCACAGGAACGCGAAAATCGCCTTGCTGCTAAAACAGATGCTCCTGAGAAATCGGTTGCAATGACGGCTGCCGCCGAGCAGAAGTCGGAAACCGATAAAATACTTGAAAAATTGAACAGAATGCACAAAAGAATTTAATTTGTGTGATCATTTATGGTTTTTATCACCTTTTTGGTGATGATGCCTGAATAATAAAAAATATGAGGAGGAACCTCTAATGGCAGAAGAAACAAAAGATAAGGTCGTAAAGGCACCCAAGGAGAAAAAACTGGCCGATCCGATTGCGGCATCCATGGACCTTGCGACTCAAACTATGATTAAACGTGCCCAGGAACTGGGTGTTGAAACAGTTTTTGACAGAGCTGAAAATATGAAGCCATGCAATATCGGTATTCAGGGCACCTGCTGTAAAAACTGCGCCATGGGTCCTTGCCGCCTGCCTCTTGGCAAATCCGGAATTGAAGGCGAAGATGATAGAAAAGGCCTTTGCGGTGCAACTGCAAATACGATTGCTGCAAGAAATTTTGCAAGAATGGTAGCTGCCGGTGCTTCTGCACACTCTGATCATGGACGTGGAGTTGCTGAAGTATTTCTTTCTGTTGCCCGTAAAGAGACTGCAGATTATAAAATCAAAGATCCTGGTAAGCTTATAGCTATTGCTCCCCATTACGGAGTTGAAACAAAAGTTACGGTTGACGGAAAAGAGGTTGACCGCAATATTGATGAGATAGCCCTTGAAGTTGCTGAAAAAGCTCTTAATGAATGGGGTAAACCGGAAGGCGAGCTTCTTAATTTAAAAAGAGCCCCCGAGCCTTTATATGAAAGATGGAAAAAACTTGGAGTTCTTCCAAGAAACATCGACAGAGAAACTGTTGAGATAATGCACAGAACTCACATGGGAGTTGATCAGGATTACAAGAACATTGTAAAGCAATGCACCAGAGCTTCATTGGCTGATGGATGGGGTGGTTCAATGATCGCAACCGATCTTCAGGATGTTATGTTCGGTACGCCTTCTCCGCTCCAATCAGAGGCTAACCTTGGTATAATGAAGCAGGATCATGTCAATATTATAATTCACGGACATGAGCCGATTCTCTCAGAGATGATAGTCGCCGCTTCACAGTCAAAAGAAATGATCGATCATGCAAAATCTGTTGGCGCAAAAGGAATTCAGCTTGGCGGAATCTGCTGTACGGGAAATGAAATGCTTCAGCGTCATGGCGTGCCGCCGGCAGGAACATTTTTGCAGCAGGAACTTGCCATTATAACCGGTGCGTGTGAGGCCATGGTTGTTGATGTTCAGTGTATTTTCCAGAATCTTGCCAATGTTGCAAAGTGTTTTCATACCAAAGTTATCACAACACATCCGATTGCAAAGATGGAGCAGGATAATGTAATTCATGTCGAGTTTGATGAACATCATGCAATGGAAGATGCAAAGCGCATTGTGAAAATGTCTATAGATAACTTCAAAAACAGAAGAGCTGAAGTTATGATCCCAAGCCAGAAAGCTACCCAGATTGCCGGCTTTAGTGTTGAATCAATTAAGTATCAACTTGGTGGTACGTTCCGCGGGGATTATTATACCTTAAATGACAATATAATTAACGGACGTATCCGCGGCGTTGCAGGTGTTGTAGGCTGCAACAACGCCAGAACCCGCCATAACGAAGCTCATATTGCTATAGTTAAAGAACTTATCAAAAATGATGTAATTGTTCTTACAACAGGTTGTAACGGAATAGCATGCGCAATGGAAGGTCTTTTAACTCCTGAAACCGCTGCGGTTTATTGCGGACCCGGACTTGCCGAAGTTTGTGAAACAGTTGGTATTCCACCTGTTTTGCATATGGGTTCATGTGTTGACAACAGCCGTCTGCTGTTAGCCGCCACCGAAGTGGTTAAGGCGGGCGGTCTTGGAAAAGACATCTGTGATTTGCCCTTGGCCGGAAGCGCTCCCGAATGGATGAGTGAAAAAGCCATCAGTATAGGGCACTATTTTGTAACTTCAGGCGTCTATACGGTGTTTGGCTTACATCTGCCTATGAGCGGCGCGCCGGTTTTCCAGGACTATATGTACAAGGATCTTGAGAAGATTTACGGCGGAATGTGGGATTGCGAAGCTGATCCTATCAAACATGCCCACAAGATGATTGCCCATATAGATAAAAAGCGCAAGGCTCTCGGTATAGACAAAGCTAGAGACAGAGTGCTCATGGATATGGCTGACCGTATGAAATTGGAAGCAATGTAATTGCGGCATGTTTGCATATTTAATACTGAGGTTAGAATAATCCTCAACGAAGGAGGAACATATGTCAAGATTAGTAGCATTTGCCGCCATTCAGGGCGGATACAATATAGTATCAAAGGTTGAAGGTTTATACAAAAAGGCCCTTGCAACCTATAGTGCCGACACAAAAGTCGGGTTTCCCAATACGGCTTATTACCTTCCGGTAATATATTCTCTTCTGGGCATGAAAGTCGAAACCCTTGAAGACATGAAAAAACCCTTGGAATTTGCAAGAGGTCTTTTGCCTCCCCATGTAAAAGGAAGCCATCATCTTCCTTATCTTGGACCTCTTCTTGATGCAGGTATGGCAGCCCTTTTTGCTTTTGAAATTGAAGAAGCAATAAGATATTTAAATACTCCCGATTTTTATCTTCATTCCGAAGATATTGATCAGGAAGCAGGAAAAATATGGCTGGGAGCAGCGGACGACACTGTTTTCAGAAAAAGAGGCGTTGAGTTTGTTGATGGCTCTGCTCCCGGATTTGCAGCTATTGTCGGTGCTGCACCTGATCCGGAAACTGCGAAATTAATTGTTGAAGAATACCAGAAAAGAAGTCTTTATATCTTCCTGGCCGCAAACCAGAACGGAACAACAGTTGCTGAACAGCTTATTGAAGCCGGAGTACAGATAGGCTGGAATACGAGAATAGTGCCTTTCGGTCCTGATATCTCTTCAGCTATATTTGCACTTGGTTTTGCAAACAGGGCTGCTATGGCATTTGGTGGAATCAAGCCGGGTGATTACAAGCGCATGCTTCTTTATAATAAGGACCGTGTTTTTGCTTTCGTTAACGCTCTTGGCGATGTTAACGCCGAATGGGCAGCAGCAGCAGCTGGTTGTGTTAACTGGGGCTTTCCGACTCTTGCAGATACGGATATTCCTGAGATTCTTCCAACCGGTATATGTACATATGAGCATGTTGTGGCTAATGTACCTCACGATGAAATGGTACAGAGATCGGTTGAAATCAGAGGCCTCAAGGTAACTGTTTCAAAGATAGATATTCCATGCTCTTTTGGTCCTGCTTATGAAGGCGAGCGTGTAAGAGGCGCCGATCTTTACTGCCAGATGGGTGGTGGCAAGAGCACGGCAATTGAGCTTGTCAAAATGGCAGAGATGAATGAAATTGAAGACGGCAAGGTCGAAGTTATCGGACCTGACATTAAAGACGTAAAGCCGGGTGCATCATTTGATCTCGGAATCTATGTTCAGATTGCCGGTCGTGAATTCCAGGCCGATTTTGAGCCGATTTTAGAACGTCAGATTCATCACCTTGTAAACTACATACAGAGCATAATGCATATCGGACAAAGAGATATCGCATGGGTTCGTGTAAGCAAGGCAGCGGTAGACAAGGGCTTTTCTCTTAAAGACATCGGTGTTGTGCTTCATGCTAAGTTCCATCAGGATTTCCAGAAAATAGTGGACAAGGTTCAGGTAACGCTTTACACCAAGAAAGAAGATGTTGAGAAACTAGCAAAACGTGCGAGAGCTGAATACAGGACCAGAGATGAGCGCGTTGAAAAGATGACCGATGAATCGGTTGAAACATATTATTCATGTACTCTTTGCCAGTCTTTTGCTCCAAACCATGTTTGTACGGTAAGTCCTGAAAGAACAGGCCTTTGTGGAGCATATAACTGGATGGACTGCAAGGCTTCTTTTGAAATCAATCCGACCGGCCCAAATCAGCCGATTGAAAAGGGCGAATGTCTTGATCCGGTTCTTGGACAATGGAAGGGTGTTAACGACTTTATATTTAAGGCCTCAAGAGGCGCTGTTACGCACTATAATTTCTACTCGATGATTAAAGATCCGATGACAACATGCGGTTGCTGCGAAGCTATTGCAGCCACATTACCTACATGCAACGGAGTTATGACTGTTCACCGTGACTACTCGGGTGAAACACCATGTGGTATGAAGTTCACTACACTGGCAGGTGTCATGGGTGGAGGAGCATCATCTCCAGGCTTTGTGGGACATTCAAAATTTAATGTCACTCAGGGAAAATTTCTCTTAGGTGATGGCGGGCTATTAAGAATGGTTTGGATGCCAAAGAGTCTGAAAGAAGAGATCAAGGACAGAATAATAAAAAGAGGGACAGCACTTGGATATCCCAATCTGTATGATATGATCGCTGATGAGACAGTTGGAATCACTGAAGAAGAAATTATGCCTTTTCTTCAGAAAGTTGGACACCCGGCTCTTACCATGCCTTCGCTGTTAGGATAATTGAAAAAGCCGGCAAATAAGAATTTTTTGTATTTTAATTAAATAAGGAGATAAAAATGGCATTAACTGGTATTCAGATATTCAAACTCCTGCCAAAAACCAACTGTAAGGAGTGTGGCGTTCCCACATGCCTTGCATTTGCCATGAACCTGGCATCCGGCAAGGCTGAGCTTGATAGCTGTCCATATGTTTCTGACGAAGCTAAAGAACAACTCTCAGCGGCTTCAGCGCCTCCTATACGACCTGTTGTTGTTGGGAAAGGCGTCCGTTCGATTACGACCGGTGGCGAGACTGTACAATACCGCCATGAAAAAACATTTTTCAACCCGACAGCATTTGCTGCTCTTGTTAATTCCGATATTAAGGATGCTGAGCTTAAAGATAAGCTTAAAGTCTGGAATGCTTTTCAGTATGAAAGAGTTGGGTTGAATTTAAGGCCTGAAATTATTGCTCTTAAGGATGCAAAAGGTGATGGAAAAGAATTCGCAAAGAAGGCAAAATTAATTGCCGAAACTTCTGAATTCAATCTCATTCTTATGAGTGACAATGCAGATGTAATGAAAGCCGGAGTAGAAGCATGTAAATTTAAGAAACCTTTAATATATGCTGCAACAGAAGGCAATGTTGATGCAATGGGTGAGATAGCAAAAGCAAATGATCTGCCTCTTGCAGTTAAGGCAAATTCCGTTGAAGGCTTGATTCCTCTTACAGATAAGCTGACCGGTATGGGTTTAAAAGACCTTATAGTTGATCCGGGCTCAAGAGAAATTAAGCAGTCGTTAGAAGATTTGGTTGCTATAAGACGTGCAGCTCTTAAATCAGGAAACAGATCTCTTGGTTTTTCAACAATAACATTTCCATGCGAGATGGCTTCAAACCTTGATATGGAAACTCTTATTGCTGCAACGCATGTAGCCAAATATGGCGGTATTGTAGTAATGTCTGATTTCAAGAGCGAGAGTGTATTTCCTCTTCTTCTTGAAAGACTCAATATATTCACTGATCCGCAAAGACCGATGACAGTAACAGAGGGAATTTATCCAATCGGGAATCCTGATGAAAATTCACC
The DNA here is from genome assembly GCA_018817425.1 of Pseudomonadota bacterium. Classification (NCBI taxonomy): domain Bacteria; kingdom Pseudomonadati; phylum Pseudomonadota; species Pseudomonadota bacterium. The sequence continues at coordinate 17,035 of JAHITX010000118.1, read as the reverse complement.
CGTGCTTATTACAACAAATTTTGCTCTTACTTATTTTATCGTTTCAGGTGAAATTGAAAGCAGTAAGATTCCGGCATGGTTGTTGATAAAAGATTCAGAAGGCCTTTCGGTTATGACTGCATGGGCTGCCGGAAAATTTTCGGGCGATGATGTCGGAGTATTTGTTAAAAAGTGCGGTATTACTGACAAGGTAAAGCATCAGCAGATTATTATTCCTGGCTATGCTGCAGCAATTGCAGGTGATATGGAAGAAGAGCTTCCCGGATGGACAATTAAGGTTGGTCCGCGTGAAGCAGCACATATTCCGGCATTTTTGAAGGCAATGTAATAATAAGAAGGTGGCGGTTTTCTTTTACAAACAGGAGAACCGCTGCCATTAACAACCGTTAGCAAATAAACGGGGAGGTCGTATGTTACTTATTGGTGAAAGCTTAAATGTTATTTCAAAAAAGATCGGGAAGGCCTTCAAAGAACGCGATCCGAAACCGATCCAGGAAGAGGCTCTTTTTCAAAAAGAAAAGGGTATGGATTATATCGATATAAATCTTGGGCCGGCAAAAAAAGACGGTCATGAACTTATGCCATGGGTTGTTGAAGTGGTTCAGGAAGTAGTAAGTGATGTTCCTCTGGTCTTAGATACATCAAACATAGGCGCAATTGAAGCGGCTTTAAAAGTTTGTAAACTTCCGCCTCTTATCAATTCCATCATGTGCCGTCCTGAGAGATATGAGAAAATGATTCCTCTTGCAGCAGAGTATAATGCGGATTTTATAGCGCTCATGTGGGGGCCTGACGGTCTTCCTCGTGATGAGAATGAACGTGCCGCACTTTGTGTTGAACTTTTATATGCCGCAAATGAAGCAGGTATTCCGAATGAAAAAATCTGGGTAGATGGCATAGTAACACCTGTTAATATCCAGCAGCCTCAGCTTATCAGCCTTATGGAGTTTCAGGCAATGATTGAAGATATAGCTCCAGGTGCAAAGAGCACATGTGGTCTGTCAAATATTTCCAATGGACCGCCGGTTCATCTGCGTCCTATTCTGAATCAGACATACATGGTTATGCTTGGAAGAAAAGGTATGTATTCGGTTATCTCAGATCCTCTTGACTTGCAACTGACTGAAATTGCAAAAGGCAAACGTCAGGATATTATTGACCTGATTTATGCAACCATGGATGGCAATGAGCCGGATATGGCAAGTCTTTCAAAAGAAATGCAGGATTATGTCAAGACTACTAATGTAATTCTTGGCAAGACTCTGTACTCGGATTCATGGCTTGAGGTATAATTTTTTAGATAAATAAAAAAATAATAAAAGCCTCGCCTGATAAGGTGAGGCTTTTATTTGTTTTACCGCTGGCACCAGGAGTTAAAAAATGGCGCGTGTTGATGATTATATTAACGCAAAAAAAATCGCAGTTCAGGATCTTTCAAACGATACCTTATCTGATATAGCAAATAGATCAGGATATGAACTTGTTGATAATAATAGATTAAGGGTTCCTTTTTTAAACAGACTCTATATTGTCAGCTGGCCAGATTTTGAATTTAAGGATGAATCTCCTGAACCAAAAGAAGTGCCAATTCAGGAACAGGTTATTATACTGCATTATCTTTTAGCAAAAGCAATAATAACCGGTTATTCAAACTGGATTTCATTTCGGGAAATTCCCGGAGCATCTTTTTATTATTCCGCTTTTGTTAACAGGGCCATAAATCCTTTAAAAGATATTTTCGGCAATAATATCAGTTTATTTGCTAACGCTGCAAAATGTTTAGAAGGAAAAGCCTTTGATGCAGGTGATGCCGCTTTCGAGTTTATACTATTTCCGCATGTTTCATTGCAGCTTATTATCTGGTATGGCGATGAAGAATTTCCATCTGAAGCAAATATATTATTCAATGACAATATAGGCGATATTCTTTCACCGGAAGATGTAGCCTGGCTTTCAGGAGCACTGGTTTACAGGCTTGTTGCTTTATCGCGGTAGAAACAGCTATCGCTCAATACTCCCTTCCAGAAAATAATGATGCGATTTGCAGTATTAATTATGATTGCGCGTTTTTGTCTTCCAATATCAAAAAAACATATCGGGATCATTTTGATTCAAGTAATTGTGTAAACATTGCTGAAATGATAAAAAATCATGAATAAGAACAAAACATCATTAAAAGCAGGAGCAGTACTTGAGTTCAAGTTTGATGAACTGCCTAACACTTTATATGGTTTAAAAAAAGGTAAAAGGATAACATCCCGGCTGCTTGCTTGTCTACCCAAAAACTATACAAGGGATTCTTTATTCCCCGTTTTGGTATATATTGCAGGCGGAGATGGCGGAAGTATAAACAGAGAAAATTTAAATTATGTCCGTAAACTGACGGCTGATAAAGACTTTATAGCAGTAGCGCTGCCGCTTTTTAAAAAAGACCTTGATCCTGAAGAAATGTTTAAAGGTGTTTTGATAGGAGCATATGATGATCTGCCGATGATTTCCAAGTGTTACCGGAAGATGTTAAAGACCTTATTTGATGCTGTTTTGAATATTGATGCAAAACGAAGTTTGTTTGGCGGATTTTCAAATGGTGCGCACACAACAGCAATGCTGGTTTCGGCTGTAGATCCTTTTATTATGAAACATTTTTCAGGCTTCTATCTTTTAGACGGAGGTTGTTACATTACAAGCGGTCATAAAATAGTTGTTCGAAAAAAGCGCTTTATCCAATTTGTTGGCGGAAGCCGCAGATACAAATGGCGGCGCCATTTGCTTGATTTTGTGGATGCAAATCACGCAATGGGCTGGCAACCTGATGTAACTATAGTAAAAATGCCAGGTGTAGAACACGCTTTTCCCGATGAGTATATCCCACAATTAAGAAAATGGTTTAACGAATAAAACGAAAATAGACAAAAGGCAACATGTTTACCGCTTTTATAAAGCTTGCAATGCTATTGTGGTTTTATTAAAAGACTTAATTAAATATGTAAAAATATATTCTTAAAATTATTATTTACCTCTATAATATTTATAAGACAATTGTTTTGGAGAAAAAAATGAGCACAGAAGTATCTGATTTTTGGCAAAATCATTCTGATAAATTCCTGAAAATGGCTTTTATGAATGATAAAAATGAAATCATTAAAACCCCGGATGGTTATGGCAAAAAAGAGGGCGATTGCGGAGATACCATTGAGCTTTTTATAATAACCCGTGGCGATATTATTGAAACAGCTTCATATCATATCAACGGATGTATTAACACTGTTGCATGTACAAATACGCTTATTGATATGGTAGAGGGGAAAACACTGGAAAAGGCTTGGGATGTTACTCCTGAAGCTGTGGCCGAATATCTTGAAACTCTGCCCGAAAATCATTTTCATTGTGCAGAGCTTGCTGTGGGAGCGCTGTATTTAGCGCTTGCAAATGCTGAAGCACTTCGTCGTGATCCATGGAAGAAAGCATATAACTCACATTATTAAACCGGTATCATGTAGATTTTACAAATCATAAACTGGTGTACTTATGAAAATTAAAATGAATCTATCCGGGCATTGCATAGAAACAGAGGCTAAGCGCCTATATAATAATAGCATTACCGAATTTTTCGAAAATTCTGAATCGACAGATTCTGAGTTGGAAGAAAAAATCGAAGGACTTAAGAGTTTCCTAGAATATACGGATTTTGCTCATTTAAGAGGCAGGCATCCGGTTCTTGCAGGAACAGAAGAAGGGAAAGCGATTCTTAATTTACTTGGCGAAAATCTGTTTGAACTTGAAGTAAACGAAAGCATTTACAGGGCACAGAAAAAAGACCGCTGATATTCTTACGGAGCTTTATGAAACTTGCAGTTGTTTCGGATATTCATGGCAACGCAGAAGCATTTGAAGCAGTTCTGGCCGATATCGATATTTCGGGTGCAGATAAAATAGTTTGTCTTGGTGATGTCATAGGTTACGGGCCTGAACCGAATGAAACCATCAAAATGATTTGTGATCGTAATATACCAACTGTCTTGGGAAACCATGAACTATGTATTATCAATCGGGAGTATCTATCAAGATTTAATCCTTCTGCATACCGTTCTATGCTAATCACAATAGGTATGCTAAAAGAAGAATCTTTACGTTTTGTTAAAAACCTTAAGAAAAGCATACTAACTTACAGTTCTCGTTTTGTTCACGGTTTTCCTCCGGAATCGCCGACAAAATATATGTTTGAATTTGACAAAAAAGGGATATTTGATGCTTTAGGAAAATACGAGGAGAGGGTATGTTTTATAGGTCATACGCATAGCTTAAGATTAATTGAAATTGATGGAAGTGCTATAGCACATAACGTTCTGGATAAAGGCGTAACGCAGCTTTGCGCCGATAAGCGCTATATAATAAACGCCGGAAGCGTGGGGCAGCCAAGAGACGGTGACAAGCATGCCAAATATATTATATGGGATACATTAAATGATTCAATTGAAGTAAAATATATCTCTTACGATATTAATTCTGTAGTAAATAAAATTATAAAAGCAGGGCTTCCTGAGAGAAATGCCAGGCGGCTTTTGTGAATAAGGAGAAATTTAAAGAAGATGAGTAATGATCCTAACAAAATAATATATTCCATGATTGGGGTAAGTAAATTTTATGACAAGAAACCTATTATTAAAGATATCAATCTTTCTTATTTTTATGGTGCAAAGATTGGAGTTCTTGGCTTAAACGGTTCAGGCAAAAGCTCATTACTTAAGATTCTTGCCGGGGTTGACAATGAATTTGTTGGAAAGACAATTCTTTCTCCCGGACACACTATAGGTTTTCTGGAGCAAGAGCCGATACTTGATGAAAACAAGACTGTGAAGGGAATAGTTGAAGAAGGAGTGCAGGATATAGTTGATGTTGTTAATGAATATAACAGCATAAATGAAAAATTTGCAGAGCCTATGTCAGATAATGAAATGAATAAGCTTATCGAGCGCCAGGGCGTAGTGCAGGAAAAACTTGATGTGCTTGATGCCTGGGATCTTGATGCACGCCTTGAGATGGCTATGGATGCCCTTAGGTGCCCTTCCGGAGATACGGCTGTTAAGGTGTTATCAGGCGGCGAGAAAAGACGTGTCGCACTTTGCAGGTTACTACTTCAAAAACCGGATATTCTGCTTCTTGATGAGCCTACAAACCATCTTGACGCAGAATCTGTTGCATGGCTTGAACATCATCTGAAAAATTATGCTGGAACAATTATTGCCGTGACTCATGACAGGTATTTTCTTGATAATGTTGCCGGTTGGATACTTGAGCTGGATAAAGGCCACGGAATTCCCTGGAAAGGAAACTATTCGTCATGGCTTGAGCAAAAGCAGGCAAGACTCGCACAGGAAGAAAAGACTACGAGCGAGCGCCGTAAGACATTGCAAAGAGAGCTTGAATGGATCAGGCTGTCGCCTAAAGGACGTCATGCTAAATCCAAGGCGCGTATTAATTCTTACGAAACTCTTCTTGGCCAGGAAGTTGAAAAAAGAGCGAAAGATCTTGAAATATACATTCCACCCGGACCCCGTCTCGGGAATATAGTAATAGAGGCAAAAGATGTATCTAAAGGCTTTGATAATAATCTCCTTATTGAAAACATGACTTTTTCTCTTCCTCCAGGCGGTATAATCGGAGTTGTTGGCCCTAACGGCGCCGGAAAAACTACGTTGTTTAGAATGATAGTAGGGCAAGACAAGCCTGGTTCGGGAGAAATTAAAATCGGAGAAACCGTAAAAACGGCATATGTTGATCAAAGCAGGGATGTTCTTGACCCGTCAAAAAGTATATGGGAAGTAATTTCTGAAGGGCTTGATATCGTTATGTTAGGAAACAAGGAAGTAAACTCGCGCGCCTATGTGTCTAAGTTTAATTTTTCAGGAACCGATCAGCAGAAAAAAGTCGGATTGCTTTCAGGCGGAGAAAGAAACAGGGTGCATCTTGCACGTATGTTAAAAGAAGGTGCTAATGTACTTCTTCTTGATGAACCTACAAATGACCTTGATGTAAACACCATGCGGGCTTTGGAAGAAGCGCTTGAGAACTTCGGAGGTTGTGCGGTTGTGATAAGTCATGACAGGTGGTTTCTTGACAGGATAGCAACCCATATACTAGCTTTTGAAGGAAACAGCAAAGTAGTATGGTTTGAAGGAAACTACTCCGAATATGAAGCGGATATGAAAGCTCGTTTAGGGGCTGCGGCAAACCAGCCTCACCGGATTAAGTACAGGCAGCTAACAAGGATATGATGAGAAAAACTAAATAGAGTGTCCAAGGATCAGGGGGCAGGTATCAGAAACCGGGGGTCATAAGCGCTAAAAAATAATTAAAATATCGAATATCGAAGAAAAAATAATGAATGTCGAAGAAGATACAAGATATGATATTGAGGATCGGTAGATTGGTTTTACAGTAACAGCAGATGATGTAGGGCGGGGTTTTACACCCCGCCGCATTTTTCTTTGCATACCCCTTTCATAGAGCTTTACTGAGGCCAACTGCTTTTCGGGTTGAGTTTTACTCGATAGCTTGGTTCTTTTTGCTTTTTTTCTTATACACTTCAAGCCATTCTTCGCAAAAATCATCATAGCGGTTTTGTTTTATGGCGTTTCTTATGTCTTTCATTAAATCCTGATAAAAGGTCAGGTTGTGAATGGTAAGAAGTGTTTCAGCAAGAGGATCGCGGGAAAACAGCAGATAACGCAGAACCATTCGTGGATATGTTTTGCATGTGTAGCACTGACATTTTGTATCAAGGGGAAACTTGTCTTTACGGTAGGTTTTATCAAGAATTCTGATTTTACCCATTCGTGTAAAAAGGGTTCCTTGTCTGGCGTATCTTGTAGGAATTACGCAGTCGAACATATCCATTCCGCCTTTTACCGCTGCAAGCAAATCTTCAGGAAGTCCAACCCCCATTAAATACTTGGGTTTATGTTCCGGTAATAAAGGTGCTGTGATTTCAACCACTTTTTTCATAAGCTCGAAACCCTCGCCTACGCTGACTCCGCCTATCGCATAACCGTCAAAAGGAATCGAGGTGATTCCGGCAGCACTTTTTTGCCGAAGTTCAGGAAAAATACCGCCCTGAACGATTCCGAACATAAACTGGTATTCTTTTAATTCAACTTTTCGGCAGCGTTTTGCCCATTCGGTAGTCCGTTCAACCGATTGCCGTATATATTCTCTTGAAGCCGTATGTTCGACACATTCATCAAAAGCCATTACGATATCTGCTCCAAGATCACGCTGAATTTCCATTGAGCGCTCAGGAGAAAAGAAAATGCGTTCTCCGCCTTCCTCATAGGAAAAAGAAACGCCGTCATCGCTTATTTCTTTTCCGGGAAGAGAAAAAACCTGAAAACCGCCTGAGTCGGTAAGTATGGTTTTATTCCAGCCCATAAAACGGTGAAGACCTCCCAATCGTTTAACCGTAGCAAGTCTTTCACCGATGGAAAGATGATAAGTGTTTGCAAGCACAACTTCGGAATTCGTTTCGGCAACATCTCTTGGAGTAATAGATCGTACAAATCCGGCGGTGCCCACAGGCATAAAGGCAGGAGTATGCACTATGCCGTGAGCCGTTTGAAATTCCCCCCGTCTTGCACCGCATGAATCAATGGCAATAAGTTTAAATCCGATGTCTTTTGATTTCATTTTTATTTCCGTAGTTTTTGATGGCCTTTAATAAAGCAATTATTATCAATGTAATAAATCCAACTCTCTTATATTTCAATATTCCTATTCTTGCAAGTATCACAACTTTTACGAATTTTCATTAATGCATATTTTATTTTAAAAAAGCTATCAATATATTAATAAAGCACATTAGTATTTGATAATTGATACAATCTTGTATTATATAAATTTATCTGATTTCAAAAACCGGGGAAGCCGGATTGGGTTGTTTTCAAGAAGAGTCAAGAGGAGGTATCCGTTGAATACCGTAGCACAGGCAAAGAAGCATTTAGCCTATAGAATTCGGATTAAATCTGATAAATGTCAAAGTTGCAAAAAATGCATTGTAGTTTGCTCAAAACAATACATCATCTTTGATGAGAAACTAAAAAAAACAAGACTAAAGCGTGGTTCCATATGTGTTGGATGTAATAAGTGCACAAAGGTTTGTGCATATAGAGCTATTGTACTTGATCCTGTAATCTTTGATGAATAGCATATACCCATGCGTTAGTATCAATTCTTTTCAAAAGAGGAATTATTTGTTGAAAATGATTCATCCATGAGTAATGTTGCACAGGCAAGTGCAAATAGCACCTTATGTGTCGATATAATTTTAAAAAAATATATTTGGGAAAAAGTAATGAAAAATAATAAAAAAATGATTGGCCATTATTCTTTTAAAGAGTATGTGGCTGCTGCCAAAGATTTTCATGGATACCCAGCTCCGGGAATCCTTGTCGGAGGAATAATGGTCGATTATGCATTGCAGCATATGCCTGAAGGAGTACTTTTCGAGGCTCTTTGTGAGACTTCCAGCTGTCTTCCTGATGCTATTCAGGTACTTACACCATGTACCACAGGAAACGGCAGGGTTACAGTAAACAATTTAGGCCTGTTTGCCTTAAGCCTTTATGATAAATTTACCGGAGAAGGGGTTCGTGTTTATTTAGATCCGAAAAAGCTGGAAAACTATCCGGAGATTAAAAGCTGGCTTTTTAAGCTCAAAACAAAAAGCGAACAGAACAAAGATTTGCTTTTAGAACAAATCGAGGAAGCAGGCGCTGATATCTGTGGAATACAAAGTATAACTATTGATAGTAAATATTTGGGCAAGCACAGCAAAGGTGCAATAATTGTATGTACTAACTGCGGAGAAGCCTATCCTCAAAAAGATGGATCAGTATGCTTAAGCTGTCAGGGCAAATCCAGGTATATCTCATCAGAAAATTTCAACCATAGGCTTTAGAAAAAAAGGAAGGTAACGAAATGAAAGAACATATTACCTGTGTTGCAACATTTATTGCTAAAGAAGGTTGTGCAGAAAAATTAAAAAATGCATTAAGTGCCCTGATTGAACCGACCAGAAAAGAAGAAGGTTGCATAAGTTATGTTCTTTACGAAGGGCTTGAAAATCCAAACTTGTTTACAATGATAGAAAAATTTGCTGATAGAAAATCTTTTGATTTTCACAGCCAACAACCATATTTGCTGAGTTTTAAGGAAACAGCAGGCGAGTTTATTGAATCAGTGTCGGTAAATCTCTTTAAAGAGGTTACATGAATTAAAATGAATATCGCAATAATGGGAATCGGTGGTGTGGGCGGATATTTTGGCGGGAAACTGGCAAAGTATTGTGAAAACAAAAAAGATATGAAAACAGTATTTATAGCCCGCGGAAAACATCTGGAAGAAATTCTGAAAAACGGCTTAAAAGTAATTGCAGATGAGAGTACTTTTGTTGCAAGACCTTACAAAGCAAGCAGTGATCCGGAAAGTTGCGGTTTGTTTGATTTAATAATATTTTGTGTGAAAAGCTATGATCTTGAAGAAAGTGCAAAATTATTTAAAAATTGTGTGAATAAAAACACGGTGGCGATTACCATATTAAACGGTGTGAATAACTCACAACGTTTAAAGGCTGTGCTTCCTGATACTCGGATATTAGACGGCTGCGTATATATCGGTGCATCAATTGAAAAAGCCGGTGTTGTCCGGCAATCGGGCGGATCATGTCAATTTTATTTTGGAGATGAAAGTACAAGTAAAGAATATTTGGAAATTGAGCAGTTACTAATAGATGCAGGTATAAAGGCCGAATACCGCAAAGACATAAAGAAAGTTATATGGGAAAAATATATGTTTGTTTCTCCTCTTGCAAGTGCTACTTCTTATTGCAAAAAGACATTCGGCGAAATTATGGAGGATGAACAAAGCAAAAGCATCTTAATAGGGCTATTAAAAGAAGTTGAAAATGTTTCAAAATATCAAAAGATTTTTCTTCCCGATGATATTTGCAAAAAGTCAATTGATAAGGTATCATTGTTTCCATATGAAACTAAATCTTCACTGCAAATGGATTTTGAAAGAAAGAAAAAAACGGAGCTTGATATATTCACAGGATACATAATAAATTGTGCCAAAGAGTATGGACTTAGTGTCCCATACCATGAGAAAGTTTATAAAGTTTTATCAAGCATATGATATATTATTTGCCAATAGAGCCAATTTAAAAACGTTTCAGTTTGTTCAAGCTCAAAACGTGGTGTTTTGAAACTGGCTCAATACTTAAAACACAATTAAAACAGATAAGGAGCTACGCAAATGCATATTTACGTAGAATTATGGAAGCCAAAACCGGCATGGGTCGGACTTTCGGATAACGAGCGCAAATCTTACATAGACAGCCTTTTGCCTGTAATTGGGATGTTAACCGAATCCGGTGTGAAATTAATTAGTTTTGCAATAAATGACGAAGACACGGAATACAAGGCCGATTTTAAGTATATTGCAGTATGGGAGATGCCCGATAAACAAAAAGCAGTATTTTTTGAACAGGAAGTAATCAAAACCGGATTTCATGATTACTTCGAACAGATAAATGCCCGTGGTGAATCAGTGCCTCCGGATGTTTTGCTTGGGGATATGGCAATTGTTTTGTAATAGGAAATTATGAAACTGATTGAAAGTCTTTAAAGTCGATACGAAGCACGCCGCTAAGCATAATATTTACCGTTGGTTGTAGCGGTGTGCTTCAAAGAACAATATCGGTTTGTTAAATATTTATCATTTTATTGTTAGTTTCTTAATTGTATTTCCCAGTTTCCTGATCCCAATCCGAATAGTTGCTTCATCTACACATGAGAAATTAAGCCGCATAGTGCGTGTTTTTGTTGTATTAACTTAGAGCTGATAACCTTCCGAATTACTGTACTGGAAAATATCTCTTCCGTGTATGCCAAATACTTTATTTGTTGCTTCTCTTATCTCCTCAACGGGAAAAAGCTCTCTGTTTGGAAGACCGCCTGCAAAAGAAATTACCGATGGATCAAGTGCAACCTTGAGTATTTCGCGGATAAATGAACGCGGGACATCAGAAATCCGATCAGAAAAGATGCTGTTCATAAAAAGCTCCTTTGTATGATATATTTTCTCCGGTTTTATATATAGTTTAGCATTGAAATTATATAATTTTTTGTTCTAATATCAACCTTTCAATAATTCATAAAGGTATTATTAAACAAGGATGTTTTACTAATAATCGGTTTGAGTGTTGTAATATGGCGAAAACAAAGGAAGAAAAACGAAAAGCAAGGGAAAAGGCCAAAAAGCTAAACAAGCGTAAAGCGAAGCATGCGGAAAATAAAGGCCTGAAATCGGAATTCTATTATGATGAAGCCATGTGGTCGATTCAATCCAAAGATTACGAAAATGCTCTAATATATTTACAAAAAGCGATTAAACTAAGTCCGGCTGATGAGGATTGCTTGAGAGAATTAATCTATATCGGGCGTGAAATGGGAAGAAATGATGTTTTGCTGATCGGATTGGATAAATTGTACCGCATAAACAAACTGGAGAATGAATTCCTGCCGCTTTATGCCGATACCCTTGTTAAAGAAAAACGGTTTGAGGATGCCATAAATATTCTGGAAGTACTTCTTGTCCGTTTACCGGAAATACATATTCAGAAAAAAAATAAGATTAAATCCCGAATAGCCGATTCCAGGCAATACTGCCTGTACATGCTTGAACAGAAAAACAAGTCCAAAAAGATTCAAATCGTAAGGAAGCCAATAATAAAACAGGAAAACCCCGAACCGGCTGCTGACTCCGACAGGAAGCCTCCGGCAAAACCTGCAAAACCCCAAAAACAGGACTTGCCGGATATCCCGGTGACATTTTCGATTGACACTTTATCTTTCACAAAAAGTCTTGCAGAAAACCGGACTACGGCTGCTGTTGATCTTTACAATTTGATCCTGGAAGCACACCGGCTCCATTTTATGGATTCTTTTGAAAATTTAATCTGCCTTTCTTCCTTAAAAAATATAAAATCATTTTGGTATCAGGAGGAAACAGCCAGAAAAGTTTTAAAGACCTTCAGAGGGCGTGCGCTTTTGTCTGATGAGGTAGGCCTTGGTAAAACAATAGAAGCCGGAATTGTGCTTAAGGAGTATATACAGCGGGGAATGGTAAAAAACGCATTGATCCTGACCCCTACACCTCTTGTCAGCCAGTGGCGGGAAGAATTGAAAGTGAAATTCGGGATAGATGTTACGTCTACTGATGACCCCGAGTTTAAGAACAGTGATGATTTTTGGGATAGGCCGTTTATTCTGGCGTCCATCAACCATGCCAAATCACCAAAAAATTTCAAACATGTAACAGAAAGAGAATATGATATTGTAATTGTTGATGAAGCGCATCACTTAAAGAACCGCAGCACGCTTAACTGGAAACTGGTCAATGCCCTTAAAAAAAGGTTCTTGCTGCTTTTAACTGCGACTCCGGTTGAAAACAACCTTATGGAGTTATACAACCTGATTACTTTGTTAAAACCAGGCCAGTTAAAGACACAAACGGAATTTCGAAAAGAATTCATGACAAAAGGAGATCCGGCCAGCCCTCAAAACAAAAGGCAGTTAAGAGAACTTCTCGGTCAGGTGATGATCCGCAATACCAGGGCTTTGGCTAAGATTGATATTCCACCCAGATTTGCACAAACAATTCGTGTTGAACCGGGGCAAAGTGAAAACGAGTTGTATGAACGCGTAGTTTGTCTGGTTGATGCCATCAACCGGACAAAAGGTGCCGGAGCCAGGCTTTTACTGAAAAATCTGCTTGCTGAAGCAGGATCATCGCCGCGGGCACTGGAAATCACTCTGAACCGGATTCTTGCCAAAAAAGACCTGCCGGATGAGAATCAGGATGAAATAAGAAGAATAGTCAATCTGTGCCGCACAATTATGGGAGAAACGGGAAAAAACAAAACACTTCTCAAACTGATACAGAAACAAAAAGGTAAAATTATAGTTTTTGTAAAATATATTGGTTCACTTGAGCAGGTTTCCGAATTTTTAACCTGGTACGATATTCCGCATGTCCTTTTTCACGGCAGTATGGACAATGTTACAAAAGATGAACAAATCCGTATTTTTCGTGAACAAAAGGATGTTCTGATCACTACCGAGATTGGCGGAGAAGGCCGAAATCTCCAATTTTGTTGTCAGATGGTTAATTACGACCTGCCGTGGAATCCTATGAAAATCGAGCAGCGTATAGGAAGAATTCACAGGATAGGTCAGGACAAACAGGTAATGATTTATAATCTGTGTAATGCCGGGAGTATTGAGGATCATATACTTGAGATCCTTGACCGTAAAATTAATATGTTCGAAATGGTTATCGGTGAGATTGATATGATAATCGGCCGTATCCACGGAGAATCCGAATTCGAGGATATTGTATATAATATCTGGGTTAATGCACCATCTCAGGCTGAACGGGAAAAAGAATTTGCCGGTTTTGGTTCGCATTTGAAGCGTTTAAAAACACAACATGAAAAAACCAGAGAACTAGACAAGAATCTTTTTGGAGAAAATTATGAACTCTAACTCTGACCAAACGCTCACAGATTTTTCCAAAAAATTTTTTCGGATTTATGGTGTAGCAACGGAAAGTCATGCAGATCAGATGGAAGTACTGCTTCCTGAAGCATTGGCGGAGCAACTAAATACTCCCGATCATTTTAAAGTTCAAACCGGAGAAGATGCCCAGGGGGATTTTTCCGTTGCATACGGTTCAGCGTTTCTTGATAAAATATTAAACCATGTTTGTGATACCATTCCGGTGGTGGAATGCTCACTGCATTTTAATTATATAAAAAGCCAGGGATTTGACAAGCTGATAACGGATATATTTTCGTTTAACGGCGCTTCAGGTACGGTTGAAAACCATGCTGAAACATTAACCCGGTATATTGTTCTTCCATGTCGGTATATAGCTCAAAGCGATGAACAGAAAGAAGGCATGGTGTCTTTGTGCTTTAATCTTGAAACCGGAGCTTGTGTTGCAGGAATAGAAGACGCTCTTTATTATACCGAAAAAAAATATGAATCAGGGAACAGGAAAAGTGTTATTGAAAAAACCGTAATTGAAAGGTTGATTCAGGCGGTCGAAAATAATGTTCCTATTGTTCTTGCCGATGAAATTAAAATGTTTCAGAGCAACATGAACAGACGGTTTAAACGGGATGTTGATAATTTAGATGAATACTATACCGGGCTAAAGCGGGAAATGGAAAACAGCTTGAAAAGGCCGGGTATTTCAGATCAGTTAAAATCGGATCGCCAGGAAAAGATACTATTAATTCCTCTTGAGCTTGAGAAAAAAAAAGATGACCTTTTTAAAAAATACAGCATCAAGATACGGCTTGTATTATGCGGAGCCATGATCATTAATTCTCCATCCGTTAAGATTAGCTACAATGCAGCCATCGGCCGGAAAACAAAAAAACTTGCCATGATATATAACCCTTCAAGCAAATCGATTGATCCGTTAGTTTGTGAAGGATGCGGGACAAGCACATATAATGCAGGGTTTTGCGATTCGCTGCATTTGTTGTGCCCGCAATGCCTGCTTGGATGCCGGATTTGCAGTAAATAAGAAGTAGTACATGGGTTAATCAAGATTGGATTCAACTCCTTCAGGATAAAGGCGAGGGAAATAATATCCCACCACGGATGCTGGAAAACCGAGCATTACAGGCCCTTTTTCCGAATCGGAAACCAAATATCCTTTTACCAGTAAATTACTGACGACCCTGCGTGCTGAACGTTCAGGCATTCCGATGATATTCGGGATTTCTCCGCGAGGGATTTCCCCGCGTAAAAATACATCGTAACAGTTTAGTTCTTTCGGTAACTATTTTAGCATTATTTTTAGTTTGGTTTGCTTTTCTCTTGACAAGCGGGCCTTTTTTTATGTAAATTACAGGAGTATTAATACTCATTTAAGGAGACAAATATGAAACGTACGGATATTCTGAAAAAAAAACAAACCAGACTCAAGGAAGACATTTGTGCAATGCTCGATTCCTTTCTTATTGGGACAGTCGCAAAGTCGCCGTCTATGACTGGGCATAACCTCACAACCAAAGTTGAAGGGAAAACCGTAACACTTTATGTCCGAAAAATCATTGCTCCAAAAGCATTGGAGATGAGCAGCCGTTATAAAATGCTCTGGAAGCTTATGCAGGCTTTGTCTAAAGTCAACTGGGAACTGCTTAAACTTGAAAACGAGTAGCATGTTTTATCAGCCGCGTGATTTTAAATGCCCTCATAAGGACTCATGCCCTCACCTGGACTGGCTGTCAACCAAGTGGATTCTGGGTGAGTACCGAAGAGGCAAAGATGTTTACAGTGAGCATCTGCGGATAATCGATAAATTTTATGATAGCTTAGCAAACAGAGATAAACGGATACGCTTTCTGGAAGGGGAGAATTCGGAGCTTAAGGCAAAATTAAAAATGTTGCATCAGAAGCAATTTAAAGCAAATAAGAAAAAAGACGATAGTATTTCAGAGGATATAGGCTCGTCTTCCAACCAACAAAAAAAGAAAAAACGCGGTGCGCCGGTGGGCCATCCCGGATGGGCGAGGTCCAAACCGAAGCGCATTGACAAAAGCGTTTTTGTGCCTGCTCCAACGACATGCCCTTATTGCCGGAAGAAACATCTGACTCCTTTAAAGGAGTTGCGCGAACATATACAGGAAGACATTGTCATTAACCCACGAACTGTGGTTACTCGTTTTCTGCATGGGCAAGCTTTCTGTACAAGGTGCAATCGTCCTGTTGTGCCGGTGAAGATGAAATTTCAAATGCTCCTATCGGTCCGGTTGCAAAATCTGTAGCACTTTATTTGCGATACCGAATAGGTATCCCTTATAGAAAAACGACCGAGTTATTTCGTGATATATTTGGGTTAAAATTTGTTCCTGCCTCTGCTGTTGGATTCGACAGAAAAGCATCTGCTTGCGGAGCGTCTATTCATGAAGATTTACTTGAGAAAATCAGAGTATCCGATGTGGTTCATGCTGATGAAACCTCCTGGCGAAATGACGGTATAGGGCATTATGTATGGTTTGCCGGAAATGAAAAACTTGCTTATTTTCACATAAACAGACATCGGTCAGGTAGCGTGGCAAGAGCAATTTTCGGAGAACACTTTGAGGGCATCCTGGTTCGTGACCGGTATGCTGCCTATAATGGTATTGGAAGTCAGTGGCAGTCCTGTCTGGCGCATATAATAACAAAAGCCAAAGAAGTCAAACGAGAACATGTATTATTGCCGCAAGCCGAAAAAGACACAGCAACAGACCGGTTTTGTGATCGGGTCATAGCCTTTTTCAAAAAAGCCTGCGACACAGCAAGGAAGTTAAACTCAGGTGATATATCCTGGGAATCAGCGGAAGGCATCGCTAATCGCTTTATCAAACAACTTTCCAACATCCGCAAACGGCCGCTTTCGTTCAAACCCGCAGAAACATTGAGGGCTTATCTGACAGGCCCGGAACAAAAGTTCCTTTTTACTTTCCTCCGGTATCCCGGTGTACCGCCTAAAAACAATCATGCAGAACAGTCTCTAAGGCATCTGGTTATCTTCCGCAAAATATGTTTTGGAACCCGATCAGAAAGTGGCCTAAAAGCTCATAGTATTCTTTCAAGTCTAGTACAAACCGCCAGAAGACAAGGTGTTCACCCAGGACAATTCCTGCAAATACTTCTCACAGCCGACACTCCGACAGCTCAGGCTGCACTGTACAATAATTCAAGCTGAAGCCATGAATAATCGTGCAAAATGTGGGGACTAAACTGTTACGCGAAATACAATATCAATTTGTCAAGTTAGTTCATATTTCAAGGTTTGATAATCATATAAAGGGTTAAGTTCATACACAAGATTTAAAAATATTAAGACACCTCCTTACCCATAGGTGTTAAACTATGGAACCAGTTCGCATAAGCGTAACGAGATATCATTAACTTTT